>JAICEJ010000120.1 GCA_025924215.1 Candidatus Binatia bacterium | reverse complement strand
CAATTGCTGCGAACCAGCGCAAATTCATTCTTTGTGTCGCGCGCTTGTCACAGCTACCTGCAATCTTCCATTTATCGCCATCGATGAAGAAGGCGGCAGAGTTCATCGCCTGCCTTGGCCTTTCACCCACTTTCCACCCGCGGCGGTGGTCGGCAAAACAGGCAGTCCCGATCTCGCCTTTAGAATTGGTCGCGCTGTCGCCGCGGAGCTTAGTCTGCTCGGTGTCAATCTTAATTTTGCTCCGGTGTTGGATGTTAGTTCCAATGCCGAAAACCCAATCATTGGCGACCGCTCTTTCGGGGCAACACCGCAGCAGGTAGCGGTAATGGCGTTGGCATGGAGCGAAGGTCTACGCAGCGGCGGCATCATCCCGTGCGGTAAGCATTTCCCTGGTCATGGCAATACCGACACAGACTCGCACCTAAACCTTCCCCTGGTAGCGAAATCACTGAGCGAACTGCACGCAGTCGAATTAGTGCCTTTCCTCCATGCCTGCAGAAATCGAATCGAAGCCTTGATGACCGCTCATGTGGTTTTTCCGGCGTTTGACGAGGAATTCCCCGCAACGCTTTCAAACCGAATTGTCACCGGAGTCTTACGCCAAGAGCTCGGCTATGAAGGACTGGTGTTTAGCGATGATATGGAGATGAAGGCGATTACCGGAAACTTCGATGTCGAGGAAGCGGCTGTTTCATCCGTGCGCGCCGGAATCAACGTGCTTCTTTATTGTCATGATATTACAAGAGCCGCTGGCATCGTTGAGCTGCTTTGCCGTGAAGCGAGGCGGGATACCCAGCTACGCGCCAGAATCAACGAAAGTTCCGCGCGCATCAGTAAACTTAAAATACGCTGTTTACGGGAGCAGCGGGGCACGCCGGCTAACCAACTCGTCGAGCAACTACTCGCACTCAATCACGGCAAGCTGATCGATGAAGTTTATGGGAGTTGATAAGCGCTGTAAGCGATTAACTTCCGGATGTCTTGATCCAACTCGCCTTGCCATTTTTCAATAAGCAGATCGGCTGGACATTTCCCCAACGCTAGAAGTTTGTCTAGCGGTTCAAGGTAGATAGTCTCATCCTCGCCGAGCGCATTGAACATCTTCTGGCGTCTCAGACCTTCCAAGGCGATCTGTAACAATTCTTTCGACAAATCCAGGAGTGAATAGCGTTTGATGCGCGCGGCTAAAGCGTCACGATGTGAATCGAGATACACCTGCATTCGTTCATCCCAGGTCCAGTCCTTGACCAGATCCCAAGCGGCATCTAAACAGTCGGACTCGTAGAATGCGCCCTTGACGATCGCCGAAAGGGCAGGCATCAGCTCCGGCGGCTGGCTGTCCGCGGAGCGCACCTCAATATATCGTTTGATCCGGGTTTCAGGGAACAACGTCGTCAGATGATCATGCCAGTCATCCAGGGTCGCGCGCTCACCATTGCAGCCGTACGCCAGGAATTGACGAAAGGTTGTTCCGGTCATATCTATGTAGTTCTTGTTGCGGACGATGAAATACATCGGCACGTCCAGCGCGTATTCGACATAGTGCGCGAAAGAAACGTCCGGAGAGAATGCGAACTTTAGCATCCCGGATCGGCTCTTATCAGTATCGGTCCAGATATGCTCGCGATAACTTCGGTAGCCATTTAGCTCGCCATCGCAGATGGGCGAGTTAGCGAACATGGAAATAAAGATGGGTGTCAATCCCATGCCCGTGCGAAACTTTACCATGGCATCCTTTTCGTCACGGTAATCGATATTGGCTTGGACAGTCGCCGTCTGCTTCATCATGCGCTGGCCTAGCCTGCCGACTTTGGGCATATAGGGCGCCATGATCCGGTAGCGTTTTTTTGGCACCCACTCGATTTCATCCAAGCGGCTCACCGGTTGCATGCCCAACCCGAGGAAAACAACGTCGAGAGGCTCTGAAACCTCCAACAGCTCGCGGATGTGCTGAGTGAATTCGGCATAAGTGCAGTGAATGCTGTCGCACGGTTCACCGCTAAGCTCGATCTGTCCGCCGGGCTCTAATGTGATCTGCGCGTTATCGCGGCTCAAAGCGATAATATGCCCATCCTGTTCTTCCGGCTCCCAGCCAAAGCGCTCGATCAGTCTTTTGAGAATCGACTCGACGCCGCGTGGTCCAGAATAAGGAATGGCCTTGCCGGTGCTGCGATCGATGCCAACCTTTTCGTACTCAGTGCCGACTCGCCAGCGTTCGCGGGGTTTGCCCGCCGCATGGAAGTATTCTTCCAGCTGGTCCTTTTTCTCAATGTCTGACATGGTTTTCGATATTCTGTCGATACGGCGGATAAATGATTCCCTTCTCCGTGATGATCGCCGAGATCAGTTCTTGTGAAGTCACATCGAATGCGGGATTTAGAATACCGATGCCTTCAGGCGCAAGCGGTCTGCCGAACATGTGCGACACTTCCTTGGGGTCGCGTTGCTCGATCGGAATATCCTTTCCCGTCGGGCAATTCAAATCGATCGAAGAAGTCGGTCCGGCGACATAGAACGGGATACCGTGTCGCCGCGCCAGAACTGCAATGGTATACGTGCCGATCTTATTGGCTACGTCGCCGTTAGCCGCAATCCGATCGCAACCGACAACTACCGCATCGACCCGACCCGTCTGCATCAGATATCCAGACATATTGTCGGTAATCAAGGTTGCGGCGATCTTTTCCTTCTTGAGCTCCCAAGCCGTAAGTCTGGCACCCTGTAAAAAAGGACGGGTTTCGTTGACCAGAACCTCGAATTTTTGACCCGATTCTTTGAGCGCGCGGATCACACCCAGTGCCGTGCCGTAGCCCGCGGTCGCTAAAGCTCCGGCATTACAGTGGGTCATAACATGTTTTGCGTCGGTCAACAGTTTGGCGCCAAATCCGCCTATTTTCTTGTTAGCGGCGATGTCTTCTTTATAGATCTTTTGTGCTTCGATCTTAAGCGAGCGCTTGACAGCTTCCACTCCGCCGTCACGGTTCTCTCGATAAACCTTCTTCATGCGTTCAAGCGCCCAAAACAAATTGACCGCCGTCGGACGAGTTTTCGCCAGGGTCGATACGATCTCATCGAAGTCTTCATCAAAATTTTTTGCTTTGCTCTTTAAGGCTCCCAGCGCAACTCCCATTGCCGCAGCAACACCGATAGCAGGCGCGCCGCGGATGACCATCTGGGTAATCGCGGCCGCTACTTCTTTGTAGTCGCGGCAAACTCGATTGATCTCCTTGTGCGGCAGCAGCCGCTGATCGAGCATGACCACCTGATCATTTTTCCACTCAATTGTTTTTACACGCATGATAACATTTCATTTTTGCGAAGACCGAGTATATTAGGCGCAAGAAGTAAGCGTCAAGGGTCACTGGTGGATTTCTATCATCTCCTCGGCTATCTATCCGGCCTTCTTTTTATCAAGCCCAATATGGAAGCCACTTCGCTTTACCGAACTATAGCGCTGGTTCACAGTCTCGACGCAATTCTATGTTCGGTCATTGCGGCGCATAGCGGCAGGCGAACGGTTCCATGGAGCATCGCCGGACTCATCTTTGGGATATGGGCTTTGGGTCTGCTGTTTCTGTTGCCAGTCAAGAAGCCTGCCGCTGCATGAGTCCCTGATGGTTGCGCTTGCCGGTTCTTCGTGGCTCTCGTTAGCTTCGCTCGTCCTGAGCGATGACATACGCCATGCCGTGTTGATCGGTATGGGTAATCGACAATGCCCAGCGTTCGATGCCGAGCTGTTCCGCTAGCTGCGCAGTTTTACTATGCAGGACGATATCAGGTTTGCCGCTGCTAGCCCGAACAACTTCGATATCGAGCCAACGCACCTGCGCTCCCCAGCCTCGACCCAGCGCCTTCATGACGGCTTCCTTAGCGGCGAAACGGCCGGCGTAACTTTGGAAGCGGCCTCGTTGGCGTTTCTCACAGTAGGTAATTTCCCGCGGCGTATAGACCCGTTCGCGAAATCGAACACCGATCCTAGGATGTTCCAAGGCTGCGCGAATCCGTTCTACTTCAACCAAGTCAATGCCGACGCTGATAATCATGGATCTTGAACCTAACCCCGCTCCTCTTCCAGTGTCAATCACCGAGAGTCCGGCACGAACCCAGATTCACATTGACTGGCGCGCGTTGATCGCGTAAATTTCGCCACAAAGGAGGGACACACGACTGTGATTCCCCGTCGAACTTTACTGCTGCTATTATTGCTGCTCTTGGGCATTCCGGTTTCCGCTACAGCCCAGAAGGGCACGATCAAAATTGCCGTTCAAGCGCCGCTCTCAGGTGAACAAGCCGCTTTGGGCGAGCACATCAAGCTCGGTGCCCAGCTGGCGGTTGAAGAAGGGGCAAAATCATTCAAGTCGTTGGGGTACGACCTTGTGTTTGTTCCCTACGATGACCAAGCCAAACCAGAAGTCGGCGTCGCCAACGCAAGAAACCTGGTCGCCGATCCCGATGTCCTTGTGCTGGTAGGCCACTTCAATTCTGGGGTCGCGCTACCTGCCTCCGAAGTCTATAAAGACGCGATGCTGGCGATGGTCTCGCCGGCCAACACGGCAACTGAGATTACCGATCGTGGCTATGCCAACGTTAATCGCGTTTGCGGGCGCGATGATGTCCAAGGACCCGTAGGGGCCCGCTTTGCCGCCCAGGACCTAAAACTCAAATCGGTTTATATCATCCATGATAAAACGCTTTATGGGCAGGGCGTAGCGGACAACTTCCGCAACGAAGCGAAGAAACTAGGACTCAATGTTTTGGGTTATGACGGCACTGAAGAGCGGGCGAACTTTGCCCCGATGATTATTCCATTGAAAGCGAAAAATCCGGACTTGGTCTACTTCGGTGGCATCTATCATCAGGGCGGGTTGCTGCTAAAACAGATGCGCGAAAAGGGAGTGAAGGCGGCGTTCATGGGACCTGACGGTTTGGATTCCTCGGAGATGGTTAAGATCGCCGGCCAGCATGTAACCGGATCCTACTATACAACCGTCGCCGGGCCACCGGACGCCTATCCTGAGACTGCCGCTTTCGCCAAGAAGTTCAAGCAGCGCTTCGGCAAAGAAGTCGAATCCTTCGCGATGTACGGATATGATGCAGCGCAAGTCGGCATCAAGGCGGTAGAAGAAACGCTTAAAGCGAACGGCGGGAAAAAACCCAGCCGCGGGGAAGTTTCTGCGGCGGTGAGAAAGCTCAAAAATTTTCGAGGCGTAACCGGTGAGATTAGTTTCGACAACAAAGGCGATCCCGTGAAAGCCAAGTACTTTGTCCTTCAATTCGAGAAGAGAAACTATCCCGGGAAAGTGGTCAAAGTCATCGAACAGCAGGCCCCTCAAGCTAAGAAATCATAACTCGTCCAGCTTTCCATCACATCGATGCGGGCCACGTATTGGGGCTCGCTTTCTGTACCTGATTTCTCATGAAAAATAAGTTGCGGGTTGCCATTCTCTTCGGCGGCCGATCTGCCGAGCACGAAATTTCGTTAATTTCTGCGCGCAATATCGTCGCGGCAATGGATAAGAGCAAGTATGAGGTCATCGCCATCGGCATCGACAATCAAGGCCGTTGGTCCTACGACAAAGACGCTCGTCTGTTGCGTGACCAGCAGAAGCGAGTCATGCCATTCGATGATGCCCGATTGACCGCGATTTTACCGGGCGCTAAACGATCCAGTTTGATTCCGCTCGGCGGTGGTAGTCTGGGGGTCGATGTCGTCTTTCCGGTCCTTCACGGTCCTTTCGGCGAAGACGGCACGGTTCAGGGCCTGCTCAAACTGGCCAACCTGCCGTTTGTCGGAGCGAGCGTCCTGGGATCCGCAATCGGCATGGATAAGGATGTCATGAAGCGGCTGCTCCGCGACGCGAGCATCCCTGTCGGCCGATTTCATGCCTATGACCGCAGTACCGCAGATCGGATCCAATTTTCCCGCATCAAAAAAACGCTGGGCCAGCCGCTGTTCGTCAAACCCGCCAATCTCGGCTCGTCCGTTGGAATCAGCAAAGTAGCGAGTAGTCCGGAACTAGAAGCAGCAGTAAAGAAAGCATTCCGGTTTGACAATAAAATCCTGATCGAAGAATTCATCGAAGGTCGCGAGATCGAATGTTCGGTTTTGGGTAACGATGATCCGATCGCATCGTTGCCAGGAGAGATCGTCACGGGTCATAATTTTTATTCCTATGAAGCAAAATATATCGACGACCAAGGGTCGCGCTTGGAGATCCCCGCCAAATTACCCAGAGCGACCGTCAAATCCGTCCGGGAGATCGCAATTACCACCTACAAAACACTGTGCTGCGAAGGAATGGCGCGAGTCGATTTTTTCCTTAAGAACGACGGTCAGGTTCTGGTCAACGAGATCAACACAATCCCTGGTTTCACACAGATAAGTATGTATCCGAAGATGTGGGAAGCAAGCGGGATTCCCTACCCCAAGCTGATCGACCGGCTCATCCAACTTGCTCTGCAGCGTTTCCGGCGCGAGCAACGTCTTCGAACCAGCGTCTAAATCAACCAACCAGCGCGGTAAAGCGCTCGGCAAGATCGGCCGCCGCGCCCTCAATGTTTCAAGACCAAGTGTCAGAAACGCTGAGAAGTTCCCCCAAACGCGAGAGCACCCGCGAGAACCAGCACATTTCTAAGTGTCGGACTTCATCACTACAACGTCCCATACGGGCCCGTCCAGTTACAAGGCGTTCACCGGATGCCGCTCGAGATCGGAAAATATCCATTTGCCGAGCGAAACCGCATCATAGGAGATTAGAACTTATCTTGTAACGGCCATGCGAACCGCATCCCGTTCAGTCCATCTGCCGTCTCAAGAACGTCGGAATGTCATACTTGTCATCGTCCTCTTGCCCGGTGCTCAACTGCAAAGTGCTCTTGCTGAGCGTCACCGTTTCTACTTCCTCGCTGCCGGGCTTCTTGCGCTGCCACGTGGGCGCGTCGAGGTCGTCAACGATTGTCCCGAGATGCACGACTTTCTTATTCCTGATTGGATTGACGTTTGCTGCACTAGGCACACTGTTGGGAACGTGATTCATGGTATTCAAGGTGTTCATGGAAGAGACATGGCCGGAACTTGTGATAACCGGTTTGCGGTCGTCCTTGCCTTCTCCAAAACCCGTTGCAATAACCGTGATGCGGATTTCATCAAGCATGGTTTCGTCTATAACCGCGCCGAAAATGATATTCGCCTCATCGTGAGCCTCTTCCTGAATCATTGAAGCCGCCTCGTTCACTTCATGCAGACAGAGATCGGGCCCGCCGGTGATGTTGATCAGAACGCCGCGCGCGCCTTGAATCGAAATGTCCTCGAGCAACGGACTCGATATTGCCCGCTGCGCCGCTTCGATAGCGCGATTCTCCCCGGTGGCGGTTGAAGCGCCCATCAGCGCCAAGCCCATCTCCGCCATGACCGTCCTGACATCGGCAAAATCAAGATTGATCAAGCCCGGCGTGATAATCAGATCAGAGATCCCTCTGACTGCTTGAAGCAGCACTTCGTCCGCTTTGTGGAACGCTTCCAACATTGTTGTTGTTTTGGCGGCGATGCTCAGCAGCCTTTGATTTGGGATAACGATCAGGGTGTCGACGCTACTCTTGAGCTCTGCGATGCCCTCTTCTGCCTGCCGCATCCGCTTCTTACCTTCGAATATGAACGGCTTCGTGACCACACCCACCGTCAACGCGCCGACTTCTCGCGCAACCCTGGCTATCACCGGCGCCCCCCCGGTTCCCGTTCCACCACCCATGCCGGCGGTGATAAAAATCATATCGGAACCCGCTAAGTACTCTTTGATGGTCTCCTGATCCTCCAAAGCCGCGCGCCGGCCGATTTCCGGATTGGCGCCGGCTCCAAGGCCTTTGGTCACTGCCCCACCCAGCTGGATTCGTACGGGCGCGCGACTGGCATCCAGGGACTGCGCGTCGGTGTTTGCCACCAAAAACTCGACGCCGTTCAGCTTACCGCCGATCATCGTGTTCACCGCATTACCACCGCCGCCACCGATGCCGATGACCTTGATACGGGCGTTCAGATTAAACTCCTCGACAAATTCAAACATAAGCCTTCCTCCTTCTAATACGGTTAATAAGATCTGTTGCTGTTTCAGAAAAAATCACTGAGCCAATCCGACATTCGATGCTTTACCTTTGATAGGATCGTGGCATCCTCTCGCACACGGAAGAAACTGCGCTCCTGGCGCTTGATACCGTAGAGAACCAGGCCGATGGCGCTGGAATAAACCGGATTTGCGATAACGTCGACCAAACCGCCGACATGCCGCGGCGTTCCCAGCCGTACCGGACACCCGATGGCAACTTCGGCCGCTTCGAGGGCTCCCGGCAGGAGCATCGATCCGCCCGTCATCACCACACCTGAGCCGAGATAGTCTTCGTAGCCGGATTTGAGGATCTCCCTGCGGATCAATTGAAAGACCTCGTCCATTCGGGGTTCAATGATCTCACACAAGATTTGCCGCGAGACGGTGCGCTGCGGCTTACCGGCAGAACTGGGAACTTCCAAGCGCGCCTGTTCAGCGACCATGGATGCTTTGGCACAGCCGTAGCGCAACTTGATGCGCTCCGCATCCGCGAAAGGAGTTCTAAGACCGGCGGCGATATCGTTGGTGACATGATTCCCGCCGATCGGCAGAACGGCTGTATGTTTGACCGCGCCATCGTGAAAAATCGTGATATCGGTCGTGCCGCTTCCCATATCCGCCAAGGCAACACCGAGATCCTTCTCGTCATCTGTGAGTACCGCATCCGCGCATGCCAACGGCATCAATGCGACATCGGCAACATGAAGCCCCGAACGGTTACAGCACTTGACGATATTTTGCATGGCTGTAGTCGCTCCGGTGACAATGTGAACTCTGGCTTCGAGTCTAACCCCGGACATTCCCAGCGGATCTTTGATACCGTCTTGATCATCGATAATGTAATCCTGAGGCAAAACATGGACTACCTCCTGGTCGGTTGGAATCGCCACCGCTTTGGCTGCGTCCAACACCCGGTCCAGGTCTCTCTGACTGACCTCTCGGGTCTTGACCGCAACAACGCCGTGGCTGTTGAAGGCTTTGATGTGACCTCCAGCGATCCCGGTAAAAACGGTATTGATTTCACACCCGGCCATTAACGCCGCTTCTTCAACCGCCTTCTTGATGGATGCCACGGTGTTGTCGATATTGATGACAACCCCCTTGCGCATCCCCGAGGAGCCATGAGAGCCGATTCCAATGATTTCCACGCCATGCTCGGTCATTTCACCGACGGCGCTGCAGACCTTGGACGTACCAATGTCCAATCCCACAATGATGCTGTGTTTCTTCGCCATACCTGTCTTGCCGAATTTTCTTTCCTTATTGCGGCAGGCGCCGCAACCGCGTTACCACTTGATCCTGGAAACTCACATCCAAGGAGCCAAGCCTTTCCTCTTTTCCCCGCCACAATGTCATCACGCGATCCAAACGTTGAAGCTTCCTTTCCCAGTCGCCCCACCCCATGTGAATGGCCACCGGATGAGCGATCGTGTAGACCACCAAACGATCCGGCGCATCAAAGTGGATCTCGGACAGAGCGTGCGAATCCTTTGCCATCAGATCGCCCAGTCGCAGGGCATCCTGTATTCTTCGCCTTACCGCGGGATCGGACGATCCGAGTTCTTCGGTCCGAATGCCGGTTAGCATGGGGAATCTGACATTTTCTCCTTGCGCTACTTCTTTAAAGAGAACTCCATCGGCATCGACATAGTAAAGTTTGCCGACCGCCACGATCGCCTTGGGTCGACGCTCCTCCACTTCGATGACAACACGGCGGGGGAATTCGCGCCGAACCAATACCCTCCGCACCCAAGGATGCCTTGAAACCTTTTTTTCGATTTTTTCCGGCTCGATGTTCCAAAGATTCATCCCATGGCGCAATCCGGCCATCGAAATGATCTCATTGCCGCGCACCTTGTCGCCGCCTCGAACTTGAATTTCGCGCACGGCGAAGTAAGGGTTTTCGAAGATAAACCGCTGCGCCGCCACAGACGTTGAAACGACCTGTTCGCGCCACCGATACAGGATCCAAACGGCGCCGGCGCAGATCACCAGAACCCCCAGGGTCGCGAGCCGACGACGCCATGGAAATCTATCTTTTTTGCGATTGTCTTTTCGAGAAACTGCCAACTGCATCGCGCTTACTCCGCTTTTGCCGACGGCCACCTGCCGATCAGCTTCACTTCGGGATTTAAAACAACGCCGAACTGCGCATTAACTTCAGCGCGTGCCAGCTCCATCAGTCGACGCACATCTTCAGCGCTGGCGCCGCCTAGATTGACAATGAAATTGCCGTGCTTTGGGGAAATTTGTGCGCGCCCGATTTGTTTCCCTTTAAGCCCGGCAGCCTCGACTAATCTCCCGGCGTAATCGTCCGGCGGATTGCGAAACATTGAGCCGGAATTCGGGTAACCCGAAGGCTGGCTGCTTTTTCTCTTGGTCACCAGCTCACGGACTTTCATGCTGACTTTGGACGATTCTTGGCGATGCACGGACAAACGCACGCGCGTGACAACAGTCCCTGATGGCAAATGTGAATCACGATAGGTGAATCTCATCTGTTCTCGATTAAATTGAAGCGGACTTCCTTGCTGCGTCATAGCGTAAACAGTGTCGACCACTTTCTCGAATTCCGACCCATACGCTCCCGCGTTCATGACCAGCGCGCCTCCGACGCTGCCCGGAATCCCCTCGGCAAACTCCAGACCGCCGTAACCGCGGCGGGCCGCCTGCCGCACCAATTGCGTCACCGCTTGGGCCGCGCCTGCTTCCACCCATGACTCGTTTGCTTGTTCGTGCCACTCGGCATGTTTGAAATCGCCGACCAGATGAATCAGCACGCCTTCAACACCGAGGTCGCTGATCAACACGTTGCTGCCATTGCCCAGGAGGCAGAACGGCATACCGCGCAAGCTCAACAACGACAGCAGTTGCGCCAAAGCGTTTTCGCTTTCTACATCGATGAAATAATCCGCCGGGCCGCCTACTTTGATGGACGTGTAACGCGCCAGCGGTTCTGAAACTTTAACCCTCAGACCCGAGATCGATTGGAGCTCCTGCACCAAGCCTGTTTCGTGCGAGTTCGGATTCATTGCAAACATCACAAGAGCTTTCGATGCGCTGCAGCCTTCAATCTTAAACAGCTCCCTGACCGATTATGCTGCCGAGGCGTTAGTTGCCGTTCATGCCAAAGCCGCAACGATGCTTTCTCCAACTTTATAAACATCTCCGGCTCCCAGAGTCAGGACGACATCGCCGGCAACCAATCGCCCGGCTAACTGCTGCGCGATGCTCGTCTTGTCGGCGATGAATTCAACATCCATATGCCCCTGGCGCTTGATTGCCTGATAGAGCGCTTCGCCTGTAACACCTGGGATGGGATCCTCTCCGGCCCCGTAAATTTCGGTCAGCACCAAACGGTCAGCACCTTCAAAGGCCATCAGAAAGTCGTCAAAGAGGTCCTGGGTGCGACTATATCGGTGCGGTTGAAAGATCACGGTCAAGGGGCGCTTCCAACTT
>JAICEJ010000119.1 GCA_025924215.1 Candidatus Binatia bacterium | reverse complement strand
GGGAAAGCCAAGCAGCATGGCGGGCTTTGCCCAAAGGACTTGATGTCGATCGAGTCTGCAGCTTTAGCTATCAAGCTACTGTAGGTAATGATAATGCGGTTCGCCTCGGTGGCATCATCCTGGACATCCCCGCTGGCCCGCGTCGTCGTGGGTATGCAAAAGCTCGTGTCGAGGTACGCCAACTCCTTGATGGCCGCTGGCGCGTGTACTACAAAAACGATCTGCTCTTGGAGACAACGCCTCCTGCACAGCAAACACCGCTAAGAACATTACGGCGAAAACATCCAAGGATGAAAACTGGGAAAAAACGGCGAATCGCAAACACAACCCAAAGAAACGACCGCATTAGATCACGTTTAACGCACGATCTCGGAGTGAGTGATACCTAGACTACCCCCTGATTTCGCCTGACGGCGTATTGAGCCTTTGTTGAACAGGTACTCGGGGGGTGACATTTTCGCTTAGCAGTTAAGGTGACATATTCGCTAATCTTCAACAGTCGTTCAAGCAAAGCAAATTGCCGGATAAGCAATCGAAAGCGCTCATTGTTGCTTGGAGTGTTTGAACCCATTTATCGACTTCGCGATTGAAGCCGATTCTGCAAAGCGTCGCCCAACAGGTTGAGGCTAAATACCGTAAGCATGATTGCCAAACCCGGGTAGGTTGTCAGATGGGGCGCTACCAGTAGAAATTGCCTCCCTTCATTCAGCATCGAACCCCACGAAGCGGTCGGCGGTTCAACGCCCAAACCTAAAAAGCTCAGACTTCCTTCGGCTGTTATCGCCGCTGCCAGACCGAAGGTCGCTTGTATGAGAAGCGGCGGAAGAAGGTTGGGGATTAAATGAAAGATGATGACCCGGGCGGGACTGCAGCCTAGGGCGCGCGCTGCCTGGACATAATCCTGCTCTCTTGAGCTCAGGATTTCCCCTCGCACCAGCCGTGCATAACCGGTCCAGCCGATCAGACAGAGCGCAAGGATTACGTGATCAAGGCCAGGGCCCAACAGGGCAGTAAAAGCGATGGCAAGAAGAATGCCGGGAAACGCCAGCAGAATATCTACCGAGCGCATGAGCACTTGATCGATCCAGCCGCCGAAATAGCCGGAAATCGAGCCGATGAGGAGGCCGACGGAGATTGATACTCCCACCGTACTGACGCCGACCAGCAGAGAGATGCGACTACCGAATATCGTTCGACTTAATATATCCCGACCCAGTTTGTCCGTTCCGAGCGGATGATCGGGAGTAAATACCTTCAGGTCGTTCCCCAGGTTTTGCCGGTTTGGATTGTATGGCGCAAGCTTTGGAGCAAACATCGCGCAGGCGACTATCAAGGCCACTAACATGGCGCCAACGTAGATCCAAAAACTATTGCTCATAGCTGATGCGAGGATCGATGACACTGTAAGCGAGGTCAGTGATAAAATTGACAACGAGATATCCGATGGCGACAACCAACACACAACCTTGCACGAGCGGATAGTCGCGTGTCTGGATGGCTTGGACGGTGAGCCGGCCAATTCCAGGCCACGAGAATATCGTTTCGGTGATAATCGAGCCGGCGAGAAGCGAGCCAAACTGCAGGCCCATGATGGATATGACTGGTATCAAGGCATTGCGCAGCACGTGTTTCAACCAAACTAGCGGCTCGCCAAGGCCTTTGGCGCGGGCGGTTTTAATAAAATCCAAGTTGATGATACTCAACAGGCTGCTGCGCAGGATGCGCGTAAGAATGGCCGCCATCGCCATTCCGAGAGTGACCGACGGCAAAATCAGGTGTGCAAAGCCGCCACGGCCGGAGACCGGCAGCCAGCCGAGTTGAATCGAAACCAGTATCATCAGCATTGGACCCAACCAGAAGTTTGGCATTGAAAGCCCCAGAAGCGAGAAAAACAGCGCCGAACGGTCAACCCAAGAGCCGGGTTTAAAAGCGGCGAGTGTCGCAAGCGGAAATGCAATGACGATGGCGGCGATCATGGCACAGATCGTCAGTTGGAAAGTGGCCGGCAACCGCGCGGCAATGAGTTTGCTAACTTTGGCGTTCTCGTAAAGAGAATATCCCAAATCACCACGCGACAAATCGACGAGAAAGCCGGTGTAACGAGTCAACAGAGGCTGATCGAGACCGAGCTGGCGGCGTAGTTCTTCTTTGTCGGCGGCATTGGCAGTCTCCCCAAGCATCACTTCGACCGGATCTCCGGGAACAAGATTGATCAGGAAAAAAACTAGGGTCAACGCGCCGAATAGTGCCGGAAGCAGCAACAGCAGTCTATTTACAAAGTATCGGTTCACTGGAGGTGTGGCGCCTGGCGGAGTGATGTGCGTCTCAACGAGAACAAATCACCGTCCGGAGAGGGCGTAAAGCCCACAATCTCGGGCTTGCGCACGACTACGTTCTTCACCCACCACAGCGGAATATACGGTAGATCTTCATGGTTTATTTGCTGCACCTGGTGGTACAGCCCTTTTCGCCGTCCTGGATCAGACTCCCGCCGGCCCCGTTCGAGCAAGTCATCAATGCTAGGATTGTTATAGCCGCCGCGATTATCGCCGTTAGGAGGTAGGCTCGACGAATGGAAGATGTTGTAATAGACGTCCGGGTCAGCTATGCCGACCCAGGCGAGCGAGTAAAGATGGAAGTTGCCTTTTTTGATATCGCTGTAAAACGTTCCCCACTCATAAGAGCGCACTTCGAGCTCGATGCCGACACGGCTTAATTGCTCTTTCAGGGTTTCGGCAATTCTTCTGCGCAGATCGATGTTCGTGGTCTTAAAAGATAGCTTGAAGCGCGGCCGCGGACCCTCTCCATCGGGATCCGGATACCCCGCCTGATCCAAAAGGCGCTTAGCTTTGGCAGGATCAAAAGGCCAATGCGGAACAGAATCGTCGTGCGCCCAGTTAAGCGGGGAAAGCAGCCCATTGGCGGCTATCGCCTGGTCTTTCAGGATGTGCCGGATGATGCCGTCGCGATCGATGGAGTGGGCCAATGCCTGTCTGACCTCTCGGCGTTTCAGTATGGGATGTGTAAGATTTATACCGATGTACTGAAACGTAGTTCCCGGCTTGGTCTCGACGATAGCATCCGTATTCTTTTCCAGCCATGGAAGAGTGTCGGGTTCGATATCGTTCTGCAAAAGCTGGATGGTTCCTTTTTTGAACTCTAGAACTCGAACAATGGCATCAGGCACAATATGAAACTCCAGTCCCGCTAAGCGAGGTTTGCCCTCCCAGTAGGATGAGTTTGCTTTCAGATACACTCTCTCTCCTAAATTGATCCCTGCCAGAGTAAATGGACCGGAACCGGGCGGTGCCTGGTGACTCCGATTCTCCCTAGGCGTCTCATTGTCAACTGGTACTATCCCAATCGTGCAGTGCTCAAGAAACGGCGCGTGCGGCTCGACTAGATGAAAGCGGATCCTGTGCGTTCCTAGCTGCTCAACGGATTTCAGAATCCGCAGCGGCCCGCGCTTCGGTGAACGGTTGCGACGATCCATGATCGAATCATAGGTATACTTAACGTCGCGGGATGTCAGGGCTCTGCCGTCGTGGAAGGTGACCCCGCTACGAATTTGGAAGTCATAGGTTTGTGCATCGATCATCGTCCACTGCTCGGCGAGGTCTCCCACGACACGCGATTTATCATCCAGGCGAAGAAGCGAACTATAGATCAACGAGCTGATGCGCGCAGAGTTTGCGTCGGTCGCGTAGCGCGGATCTAGATGGCTCGGGCTACTCTCGATTCCAATCACCAAATAGTCTAAAGGGGGTGTGGCTTCGGATCCGATCCTACAGCCGGTAAGTAACGCGACGACGATCGTCCGTAAGCAAAAGCCACAAACTTTCGAAGCAGACAACTTGAAAAGTCTCACGTCAAAATCTCGATGACCATATCGGTTTTAATGGAGCTGGTCAATTTAATAAACATTTAGCGGGAGATGAGAAATGATAGCTGATCTCCGGCCGATATAAAGCATTCCGGCAAGCCCTCGCAGTCAGCGGGCGAGCGCCTGCACTCGTCGCTGGCCAAGGAGCTCAGCCATTCTGTTGGACTGAGTTGCCTCGCTTGAAGGCCGGGGAGGTTAGCTTATAATGACCCACGGTATGAGTTTGATCCTGCTTAAACTGACTGCGATAATTTACTTGATTGCGACGGGAAGTTTCATTTTCTACGTCGTTCGCCGAGATACCGTTTCCAGGCTGCCACCGTTAATCTTGGCCGCAGGATTCATCATTCACACGTTGGCGCTGGGCGCATATTTCATGCGGGAAGGATTTCCGGCGCTAACCGAAATGCGTGAAGCACTACTATTTAAGGCCTGGTTGATGGTCGCCTGCTATCTCTTGATCCAGATCAAGTATCGACTTACCGTTCTCGGCGGAATTATTGCGCCTCTGGCGTTTTTAATGTCTCTGGCCAGTATCGCTTTCGGCAGCGGCAGCGGAGAGATCCCGCCGGATCTGAAGACCTTTTGGTTGCCGCTTCATGTTACGTCGGCTTTTCTCGGCAACGCGGTGTTCGCATTGGCGTTTGGTGTCAGCTTGATCTATCTCCTTCAGGAGCGCCATCTCAAACACAAACGTATGACCGCCTTGATGAAGCGTTTTCCATCCTTAGAATCTCTCGATCGGCTTAACTATGTCTTACTCGGATGGGGCTTTCCGTTCATGACTTTAGGCATCATTACGGGCAGCATCTGGGCGGGCCTCTACTGGGGTAATTACTGGTCGTGGGAACCGCGGCAAATTTCATCAGGCATCGCTTGGTTGTTTTACGGCGCGCTTCTGCACGGGCGCATCACCGCCGGTTTACGAGGCAAGAAGGCGGCCTTTCTCACGATCGTCGGTTTCACAGTGGTTCTCGGTTATTTCTTGTGGGGAGACGCGATTTTCCCGGGGAGGCATGGAGGTCGGTTCGAATAGCTCGTGCATACAGAAATCTTCATAGTTGGTCTCAATCACCGTAGTGCGCCGATCGAGGTAAGGGAAAGCGTCGCTTTCGAAAAATCCCAGATTACGGAAGCGCTCGGACTGCTCCGGAACCTTTCAGCGGTCCGGGAAAGCGTAATCCTTACGACCTGCAACCGGGTCGAAGTGGTTGCCGCCGCCCCTGAGACTGATCGCGCCATGAAGGCGGTCAAAGGATTTCTTGACCAACAACGATCATCTTCAATTAGCGGTAGCCTAAGCGATCATCTTTATACTTATCGAGGCGCCGACGCTGTGCGGCACTTGTTTCGCGTCGCCGCAAGTCTTGACTCCATGGTAGTTGGCGAGCCGCAGATTCTCGGTCAATTAAAAGAGCATTATAATCTGGCGCAGAAGGCTGGGACAGTCGGTGCGGTTCTTCATCGCCTGTTTCATAGGTCTTTCTTTGTTGCGAAACGAGTCCGAACCGAAACCGGCATAGCCAGTCGCGCTGTCTCGGTGAGCTCGGTTGCGGTGGAACTCGCAGCGAGAATCTTTGATCGCTTCGAGGAAAAAACGGTCATGTTGATCGGCGCCGGCAAAATGGGCGATCTGATGGCGCGCCATCTCCAGCGCTGCGGCGTAAAGAGTATCATGGTCACAAACCGAACCTTTGAGCGCGCAGTCGAATTGGCGGAGAAGATCCGCGGAAATCCAATTCGTTATGATGATTTCCCGCGCTATCTGCAATTGGCCGATTTGGTGATCGGATGCGCCGGGGCATCGGAAGTTCTGGTCGATGCCGGCATGGTGGAAAAGGTCCTGCGTGAGCGCAAACAGGCGGCGATGTTTTTCATCGACATCGGCGACCGCAGAAATTTCGATCCGGGCATCAATTCGATCGATAACGCTTATATCTATAATGTCGATGATCTCAAGAGCGTGGCGGAAGAAAATCTAAACGAAAGATCCAGCGAGGCCGAGAAAGCTGAATGCATTGTGCAGGAAGAGGTCAGGAGTTTTCTTGACTGGGTCAGTTCACTCGAGCAGGTGCCGACGATCACCGCCCTGATAGAGAAGCTTGAGCTCATACGGCAGAAAGAAATCAACAAGTCTCTGAGCGGCGGACTTAAGGATTTGTCCGAAAGACAAAAACAGGCGATGGAAGACATGACCGCGGCTATGATGAAAAAGATTCTGCATGCGCCGATTATGCATTTGAAGCAGAACACGGAGAGCGAATACGAGTTGATGTATATCGCAGCGCTGAAGAGGTTGTTTGACCTAGAGGACCAGTGACGCGCGATCGATTTTTTCTCATGAACTTGCCGGCGCATACAGAAAGTTTGTCCAAATGATTACGTTGAAAATCGGTAGCCGTGGTAGCGCACTGGCGCTGGTGCAAGCCGAGTGGGTAAGAAGAAAGCTCCAGGAGAGGGGTCTGAACGTTGAGATTGTGGTTATAAAGACCAGCGGCGACCGGTTTGTCGATCGTACGATTCAGTCCTTGGGAGGCAAAGGGATCTTCACCAAAGAGATTGAAGATGCGCTCCTCAGTGGAGAG
Source organism: Candidatus Binatia bacterium (assembly GCA_025924215.1). GTDB lineage: Bacteria > Desulfobacterota > Binatia > UBA9968 > UBA9968 > WHTF01. The sequence continues at coordinate 5,090 of JAICEJ010000119.1, read as the reverse complement.
ATCGACCTGGCCGTTCATTCTTTGAAGGACCTCCCAACCGAGCTGCCCGGGGGGTTAGCCATTGCAGCGGTTTCTGCAAGAGAGGACCCTCGCGACGTGTTGGTTAGCAGAAAGAACATTCCATTGAATGCTTTGCAGAAGGGCGCGCAGATTGGGACCGGTAGCCTGCGCCGCAAATCGCAGATACTAAACTATCGCGCCGATCTAGTTATGGTTCCAATTAGAGGCAACGTTGATACGCGTTTGAAGAAGCTATTCGAGCAAGAGCTGGACGCTATCGTCCTGGCGGCCGCCGGATTAAAGCGGCTCGGCCGAGAAGATCGGATAACGGAGTACTTAACGCCGGATATATGTTTGAGCGCAGTCGCCCAAGGAGCATTGGCAATTGAGACTCGAGACGATGCGCCGTCGCGTCAATCGGTTGCTTTCCTGCATCACGATCCCAGTTTTATAGAAGTGACAGCAGAGCGAGCCTTCTTACGGAAGCTTGGTGGTGGTTGTCACCTACCGGTGGCGGCGCGCGCCTTCATCGACGGTGAGCTTCTCAATCTCTCGGGCATGGTCGCCGAACCTGACGGCGGCCGTCTCTGTCGCGATCGGATTGCCGGTCCGAAAGAACAAGCGACCGCGCTCGGAACCGAGTTAGCCGAGCGCCTGATCCGGGCTGGAGCAGGGGAAATGCTTGCTAGAGAAATGAGGAGCGCCTAGCGCGAGCGGAATATGGCAACCGAAGTATTCTCAAGCCAGCAAGCTGTTAGCTCAGTATTGGCTGGAAAGCGAATTGTCGTCACCCGACCACGCACCCAAGCGGGGGAACTGGCGCGTCGCCTAATTGAATTAGGAGCGGAGGTCATCGATTTCCCAACTATCTCCATCGAGCCGCCAATGGATTATACGCCGATGGACCGCGCTATCGAGCAACTCAAGCAATACGACTGGTTGTTCTTCACCAGCGTGAACGGTGTACAATCGTTCTTCGACCGGCTGCGGCACCTGGGGAAGAACTCTCAAGGCATCAAGCATCTGAAGGTGGTTGCTATCGGACCAGAAACGGCAGGGCGTCTGGAAGCTGAAGCCATCTCCGTCTATCTGGTTCCTGCGAAATACCAGTCTGAAGGAATTCTTAAAGAATTGGACCCAACCGAAATTCGCGGTCGTCGAATCCTGCTGCCACGCGCCGCCAAGGCGCGAGAAATATTGCCGGATACTCTGCGTCAGTGGGGCGCCTCCGTCGATGTAGTCCAGGCCTATCAAACCGTGCTGCCGAAGGCATGCCAATACGATTTGCACGAGCTATTTGGGAAGCAAATTGACGCGATTACTTTTACGAGCTCGAGCACGGTCGAGAATTTTTTCAAACTGTTAAAAGGGGAGGATCCTAGCCGAATATTGCAAAAGGTAGTCGTGGCCTGCATCGGTCCCATCACGGCCCGGACCGCAATCGAACGCGGTTTGCGGGTGGATATCGTTTCCTCCGAATTTACGATTTCCGGTTTAGTCGCTGCGATCGTGAAGTTTTACGACTCTCCTCAGACGCGAGTTCCGACACGCAGACGATCGTGAGGAGCTGGAGCAGAGCATGCAGTTCCCCGATTATCGACCCAGACGGTTACGCAAGAACGAAAAGCTCCGGCAGTTGGTCCGAGAGACCACCCTCAGCGCAGGTAACCTAATCTACCCTTTGTTTGTTGTACCGGGAACTAACGTCATTCGCCCGGTTTCGTCGATGCCTGGCACTGCCCAGCTGTCGGTGGACCGGGCGGTTCTCGAATGCCGCGAGGCGGCCGCTCTCGGAATTCCGGCGGTCATTCTATTTGGCATCCCCGAGACCAAGGACGCGCTCGGCTCGGAAGCCTCTATTAGTGATGGCGTGGTGCAGCAAGCGGTGCGAGCGATCAAGGACAATGTTCCCGACCTACTGGTTGCTACCGACGTTTGCCTCTGTGAATACACCGACCACGGCCACTGCGGCTTGATAAAAAACGGCGCGGTAGATAATGACAGCACCCTGGAGCTTCTTGCTCAAGAAGCGCTTTCTCATGCCCAAGCCGGGGCGGACATCATCGCGCCGTCGGATATGATGGACGGAAGGGTGGGCGCAATCCGCCGGGTTCTGGATAGCAAAGGCTTCGATCAAGTTGTGATAATGGCTTACGCTGCCAAGTATGCTTCAGGCTTCTACGGTCCGTTTCGCGAAGCGGCGGAATCGACTCCGCAGTTTGGCGATCGCCGCTCCTACCAAATGGATCCTGCCAATACCGATGAAGCGTTGCGGGAAGTCGAACTGGACATTCAGGAGGGAGCTGACATTGTCATGGTCAAGCCCGCGCTGGCCTACCTCGATGTTATTTACCGGGTCAAAGAGCAGTTTGGTTATCCGGTCGCTGCCTACAACGTCAGTGGGGAATATTCGATGATCAAAGCGGCGGGCATCAATGGTTGGATCGATGAAGAAAGAATTATGTTGGAGGTTCTTTTATCTATCAGACGCGCGGGTGCAGATATGATCTTGACCTATTTCGCTAAGCAGTTAGCGCGTGCCTTGGCTTAGATAATTTGCCTAGCAGTCGTTCGCGAGTGTCAATAAGAAAGAAAGCCGCCCATTTCTGTTAAGGCGTCCAGGCCGTCGTTTCTAAATCAGATTCCACAGATCCTTAATCTTTCGCTGCAGTGTGCGCTCGCACTCAGCTTCCCTCCCCGAGACGTGAACCTGAGACTCCGAAAGTCGGAATAGGAGAACCCGCGAGCCTTTTGTCAGCCGTAGGAGAAAAGTATTGGAATCGCCGTCGTAATCGACGTCCACGGTCACTTGTTGATCTATCCGACGCGCAACACGGTTGGCCCAAGCCGCCACCTCGGGAGCCGCTGCGTCGCCTTTTTTTTCAGCTAACATCAACGGCCGGGTTGACGTTTATTTCTTCTTGTAGAGCCCGTCGATAAAGCCGCTCTGCTCGAGTTCACGGATGAAAGTAAAGTCCACGAATTGTTCGGGCTTAGCTGTCTTTGCACGGGGATCGCGTTCACCGATATCTTCCATGACCGTTTTTAAGCCCTCGAGACTCGGAATCTGTTTTTTCGGTAGCAACGCTTCAGTCAGGATATTCTCGCGGCTCTTCTCCAGAATCTCACGGTCGACATTGCTTCCCATGTACTTGCCCAAGGTCTTGACGGTAGCCTCTTTATCGGTCCAAATTCTGTGTACGGCCTCTACGTGGGATTTGACATACCTGCGGATTGTGTCGGGATTCTCACGGATAAATCTGCGCGTCGTTGCCGCGCCGGTATGTTGAAATACCAAGCCCATTTGCGCCACGTCCGCTACCACCGCCAACCCCTTTTTCTCCGCTATAAAGTTCGACGGCGGATTGATAACGGCAGCAGTGACTCGTCCGCTCAAGACGGCGCCCAGCCGGTCCGGTCCGCTACCGACCTGTACCAGAGTCACGTCCTTGCCCGGGGTAAGGCCAATCTTTCTCAACGCGAAACGGGCAATCGAATCGGTTGCTGAACCGAAACGACTGATTGCTACGGTGCCGCCTTTAAGTTGCTCGCCGCTCTTGACTCCCGCCTTGCCCATCAAAACATAATTTAGCGATGTCATCCCCGCAGCGATGAATACGGCATCTGAACCTGCCAGAGCGCTATTGACGAGCCCCGGCCCGGACACCTGCGTGATCGGAACATCGTTAGAAACCAGCGCAAGAATAGCTGTGGTGCCGCCCGTGAAAAAAATTAATTGAGCATCTAGGCCGTTCTGAGCGAAGATTCCTGTTTCCTTCGCAACCCATGCCGGGAGTTGATCGGCGCTGATGGCGCTGTAGCCCACGTTCAGCCGCGCTAATTGTGCTGCGGCCAAAGACGGGAGAGTTAAAAAACAAAGCAGCGACATCATTGCGGTAGCATGCGCCCTGAGAGATTTCATAGGGATCCTCCGGAATCAACTAAGTAAATAGTACTAGACGCCAGAACTACAAACAAGCAAGCCCCTGCCGTGGCAGAGGCTCGCTTTATTTCAAGTTCGATGAAGTTAGGAATTAAACTAACCAGCGAGCTTACTCCACCGCCCAGGGCAGGACGCATAACTCTTCGCCCAGCGCCAAATTCAGTCAGCAACCAGTTGTGAATCATCAACAATAACAACAATAATTCTCGCCCTAAGACGCTATTTGCTAACTTTGTTTACCTTCTTGACTTCGGCAAGCAATTCTTCGGTCGAGAGAAGATCCTTCTCGCTGTTGCTAGGACGGATGTTAAGATAACGAACGACTCCATCCTTATCGACGATGATATAAGACCGTTTGGCCACCCTCCGCGGTTCATCGTAGACACCGAACGCTTGCATGACTTTGCCGTCTCTGTCACTCAACAGCGGGTATGCGATTTTTGCGAAGTCGGCAAAGGCTTTCTGTGAGAACGGAGCGTTGCCACTAATTCCAAGGACTTCAGTATTCTCGGCCTGAAACATCGAATAATTGTCCGAACCGGACGCTTGCAGATCCTTGATTCAGGTAGGACTAAAGTCCAGAACGTAAAAGTTTATAAGAACATTCTTGCCCTTAAGACTGCTCAACTTTAGCTTGCCGCCTTTGCTGCTCTCAAGCTCAAAGTCCGGCGCCTTGTCGCCGACCTCAAGCGCCGGTGCTGCGGAACTTGCGCCGACCATGACAACTATTGCTATCGCCAATGAAAACATGAATTTTGCGGTTGATTTCATCACTTCCTCCTTTTGACGAAAACTTCTGGTCAGTATCGGAAATTTACCGCTTTATGTCTCAGATCATTGGTACTGTCAACCGCAGCAGGAGAACTAGTATGTGTTGATTTCTATGGGGCGCTTTGGCTGAGTGACAGAAGTGAGAGAACTATCCTGCTCGCGGATCGTTAACACATGCGGTCCTTTGAGACAGCCGTACGATATGACCGAACTCCAAAGGTCCGAACCCGCTCTTTCGCCGTGCACGCTGAGAACTCGACCAAGTTATTCTTATGTCACGGCGCTGACCGCTGACTAACGTCCAAAGTCGCTTTTCTAAGTCACCAACGCGATGGCAAGAGCGTTTTAAAAAGACTGGCCGCATTAGAGAATCGCC
>JAICEJ010000118.1 GCA_025924215.1 Candidatus Binatia bacterium | reverse complement strand
GTTCTCGAGGTTTCGGTGCCGTTGCCGCAACCGGCAAGCGGGAAGAAAGTTTCGATTGAAATCGGTGGCGATCAGCCGAAACAAATCAAAGCTGCATGAGTCCGCTTTGGCTATACACAAGAGAGAACCCTCCCGGGTTCTCTCTTGTGTATAATGTGCTTTATAACTAACTGCGTCCTTTGTCCCCGAGATTCAGGTCCACATCATTCATCCCAAACGCTTCCAGAATCACTCTTTCCGTGAACGCAATGAGGCACGCGTTAGGATACTGCTTCCATAGAACATTCGTTTCACTATCCGATATTCACTCTGTTGTTTATAATGTCTTTACGCAGGCGCTGGACGCTCTGCGTAGGTTTGGCCGAAGCATGGAGAAGGACAAAGGAAACGACTTGAAGGTGGCACAATTGGAGCAAAAAAATAAACCGATCGCGGATCTCGGGTGGCAGTTGGACGAGTGGCTGCGCAGCCGCAGCGACTACGTCAACGCAGATCAGTTCGCGGGGATATTGCGCACCTTGCTGAAACTTGCGCAGGACGACGCCGAACGCGGAGATCTGAAGATCTTAAATCGAACACTGCAGGAGCTGCGCCACGCCTTTAGAATTTTCGCGCCTTACCGACACATGCGCAAGGTCAGCATTTTTGGTTCGACACGGGTTCAGGAAAGTGACCCCTATTATGATCTGGCGCGTCAAATGGGCGAAGAGCTGGCGCTGGCGGATTTCATGGTGATCACCGGCGCCGGCCCCGGCATCATGCAAGCCGGCCACCAGGGAGCCGGGCGAGAAAAGAGCTTTGGCGTCAATATCCGGTTGCCTTCGGTTCAAGATGCCAACCCGTTCATCCGCAACGATCCGAAGCTTATGAACTTCCATTTTTTCTTCACGCGCAAGCTCATGTTCGTCAAAGAAGCCGACGCTGTTGTGATCTTTCCCGGTGGCTTTGGCACCCATGACGAGCTACTGGAATCGATCACCCTGGCACAAACCGGCAAAACTCAGCTTGTGCCGATCATCTTGATGGATTTGCCGGATGGCACCTACTGGTCGCGTTGGGTAGAGTTTCTGCGCGATGACGTCATGAGCCGCGGATATATCAACGAGCGAGAGATGACCTTCTTCCGAATCCACACCAGCGCTGCAGCGGCGGTTGACGAAATCACCAAATTCTACCGCAACTTTCATTCTTACCGCTTCGTCAAGCACGAGCTGGTGATTCGCGTCAATCACCCGCCTTCAGCCAACTTGATCGATCGGCTCAACCGAGATTTCAAGGACATCGTCATAGGCGAAGTCCGGCAGACCGAGCCTCTCTCGGCCGAAAGCAATGACGCCAATACGCTTCACCTGCACCGGCTGCTGATGCGTTTCAATCGCGAAGACTACGCGCGCTTACGCCAGATGATCGACGTCATCAATGATGATAAATCAACCTCTCAGGGATAGTGGATTCACCAGTTTGCGACGATTGCTTTATCGCGCTCTTGGATACGTAATCTAACCACTGATTAAAGCTGTGCCGCGCATAATCTAGCGCGTCGCGATCTTTGCGCTGCAGCAGCGTGATACTATGCGAACTTTGCCGTGGCGGTCATAGCGACTCGACCGTCCGAGTCTAACGCCCACAGTTCCGCCTCATGCCCATCCTTTGCCGGAGTGCCGGCAATGGTAAACTTTCCGGTATCGTAAATCTGTCGCGCGCTCTTGAAGTCGAAGGATTTGAGTTGTCGCCCCGGCAACTCCTTGCGACACATCTCCATCAGGAGCTGTGAGACCAGAGAGCTCTGCACCACCAGGCCGGGAAGCTTTTCAACCTTGGTGACATAATCGCGGTCATAGTGGATGCGATGACAATTGAACCGAATCGCCGAAAAGCGAAACAGCAGAGGCGGGTTTGGCTCGATCGTCTCCAGCCAAGTCGCTTGCATCGGTACTGTAGGAACAGCCGAAGGCGCGGCTTCTGCTCTGGCCTCGCTGAGCATCACCATGTCACGCTCTTCGACAAGGGCGAGACCGCGGTTGTTGGAGATGCTGTTGCGTTCAATCACGGTAACCATCGCGCCATTCGGCCCATCATCGATGCGAATGTCGGCGATTTCAGTGACTCGGGTAATTTCGTCACCGATCCGTAACGGTTCTTGAAAGGACACCCGTGTGCCGCCAATGCGCCGGCGCGGCAAGGGGATCGGCGGAACGATGCCGCCGCCCGAGGCTTGTCCGTCGGTGCGCATCTGCGAAGGACGATGAGAAGCGGGAAAGAACGCTCCGTACCATCCCGGCGGAATCGGCGCGCCTTTTTCCAGAGGCGGATTCTCCTGACCCAAAGTGGCGGCGAACTTCAACATCGCTGAAGCGGTCACCACATCTGTGGCAGTCTCGCGTTTACCGATATAGCTCTTGAAACTCTCCAATGACTCAGCCATCGCGATCACCTCCTGATTGTTCTATTAGGCGGAGACTAATCCGTCATGGTTTGAGCTGTCAAGACAACGGAGCACGACTTCGCCGGTTTGGATGAGGACGGCCTTCGATGCCTGAGAGAATTATTGGAACTAAATGCGCGACCACGCAATCACATTGGAACGAAACTAGTGCCGATATGAACGGTTCGAAGCCAATTTCTGAAGTGATTTATTCGCAATCGTTATGTCGCAAGATTCTGTGAATCTGATGGCGCTACTTAAATCAGATAAAGCAAGACGCGCCTGAGCTATATCTGAAGGCCGATGTCGAAAGTGGCTAGGTAACCTTGACCGCTTTGCACCGGTGAGAGCATTAGTTGGCCGCCGCCGTTGCGGAACAGGCCATCGCGATGATTTTTCACCGTGCGTGACCCTTTGCCGACGTATGGGGATTGCGCATGGATCCGATCCGTTAACGCATCATCGAAGTAAAGCTGCGATGTTAATTCCTGACCTCTTCCGGACTTGTCACTAGCACGAACTTTGAAATGGATATGTACTGTTCTGCCTGGATACCATCCCGGATAGATCGTGGTGAACTGTGTGCTGCCGTCGGCCTGCGTAATTTGATATCCGCGCAAAAAATTTTTCGCGGTGGTGCTCTGAGATCCAGGCTCGTTGACGGCAGAGTAAACCCCAATCGCATCACACTGCCAAATATCGACGATAGCGCCGGATATGGGATTGCAACCAGCGCCGCGAATTGCAGAAACGTGGAACGTCAAGCGCAACGGCACGCCTGACTTGACGCTACCATCTGACGGGTCGATGCGGATATCCGAGCGCTTTAGGCGCTCGTCGACAAAGAACGGTCCTTCGGTCTGCTTTGGAGTAAGGATACAGGCAGGCAGCGCGCCGTACGTTGACCTAACCGAGGCGGAATAAACATTGGAGCGGCCCACAACCATCGTTGCCCCGGCGGCGCCGAGCAGAATCAGCGCGTGGCGGCGACTGATTAGTGAAGCTGATGCACCGTTTTGGCTCATGGTTGAATGCTAGCAAGCGCGCATGGCTGTCGCAAATACTCGGTTGTTCGCTTTGCAAGATGATCGCGCCGCTTGTTTCGCTTTGCCCAAGACGATTGAGTTAGGACATTGTGGTAGTATAAAAATAGCCGGGTGCGCAACTCGGCTGAATCAATCATTAGGAGTTTCGATGTCCGATCAAAAAACACATCGCCTCCCGCCAACCGTTACGCCGGAGCGTTATGAAATTCGATTGACTCCCGATCTCTCTGCCGCGCGCTTTGACGGCGAAGAAAAAATCGTCGTTCAGGTGCACGAACCGGTGCGTCAAATTCGGCTCAACGCTGCGGAGCTGGTGTTTCAAGCGGTTTCAATGCAGCAACCGGGCGGTGCGGTGCTGCCGGGGGATGTGACTCTCGACGGCGACAACGAGCAGGCCGCATTGAATTTCCACCAGACTCTGGCGCCGGGATGCTGGGAGTTGCGGATCAGCTTTTCTGGTGTGTTGAACGACAAACTTCATGGCTTTTACCGCAGCACCTACAAAGACAACGACGGTCAAGAAAAGCCGTTGGCTTCGACGCAATTCGAATCTACCGATGCCCGCCGCGCGTTTCCCTGTTGGGATGAGCCGGCGTTCAAGGCGGTATTTCAACCGACACTGGTGGTCGATCAGGGGTTAACTGCCATCTCCAATACGCGCATCGTAGGTGAAACGCCTGTGCCTGGAACTGCCAAGAAGGAAGTTGTCTTTGCCGATAGCATCCGGATGTCCACGTACCTGGTGGCGTTCATCGTCGGCGAATTCGAAAGCACCGATCCGGTGACTTTAGGAAATGCGCCGCTTAGAGTGTGGGCGGTCCCGGGCAAGAAGCATTTGGCAAAATACGCCGAACAGATCGGCAGCTTTTCGTTGACCCACTTCGCGGAATATTACGGCATCCCTTACCCCGGCGATAAGCTGGATTTAATCGCGATTCCGGATTTTGCATCGGGAGCAATGGAAAATCTCGGCGCCATCACGTTTCGTGAAACCGCATTGCTGGTCGATTCGGAAAAGGCGACTCGCGGCGAGCTCGAGCGTGTGGCGGACGTGGTATCGCACGAGAATGCCCACATGTGGTTTGGCGATCTGGTGACCATGAAGTGGTGGAATGGCCTATGGTTAAATGAGGCATTCGCCACCTTCATGGAAATGCTGGCGGTGGATGCGTGGAAACCCGAATGGCGCCGCTGGGATAGTTTTACGGTCTCGCGCGCCGCCGCCATGCAGATCGATGGGCTCAAGAGCACTCGGCCCATCGAATTCAAGGTGGAAAAACCGGAGGAAGCTGCCGGTATGTTCGATGTGCTCACCTATGAGAAGGGCGCCTCGGTTTTGCGCATGCTCGAACAGTACCTCGGCGCCGAGCGGTTTCGCGACGGCATTCGTCTCTACTTAGAACGGCATCAGTATGCCAACGCCGAAACGACGGATTTATGGGATGCCATCGAAGATTCCACCCATCAGCCGGTGCGCGCGTTGATGGACACCTGGATATTTCAGCCGGGCTATCCGGTGATTACCGTGGCGCAACGTTCCGGTGGCATCGCTTTATCACAGCGGCTCTTCCGCTATCTGGACGATGCTGCAGGATCAGAACGAAGATGGCTGGTGCCGATTTTTCTGCGCGCCGGCACCAGACGTGGTGTTGTCACCAAGACAGTTCTGCTCGCCGATCAGGAACTTCTTCTCGAGCTGCCGGATGAACCCGATTGGGTTGTGGTGAATGCCGGTGGACACGGCTTTTATCGTGTGCGCTACAGCGACGAATTGATGAGCGGCCTAAAACAGGCGTTGCATCGCATTTTGTCTTCGGTCGAGCGGTTCGGGTTGGTAAACGACACCTGGGCCGCGACAGTCGCGGGTTTAACGCCGCTTTCCGAGTATCTTAACTTGCTCGATCTGCTTCGGGATGAGTCCGACATCAATGTCTGGACCACCGTAATCGGCTCCGCTCATCATCTGAACCGAATCCTTGACGACGCGCAGCGTGCCGGGTTGCAACAACGGTTGCGGTCGGTGTTTGCGCCGGCTGTGCAACGCATCGGGTGGTTGGTACGCGAAGGGGAAAGCGAGCTGGAAAGTCAGCTGCGCGGCGATTTGATCGCCGCTCTCGGTACGGTGGCGGAAGACAAAGCCTGCCAGGCGCGGGCGCGAGATCTTTACTCGCAATATGAACGGAACGCCAATGCGGTGGATCGCAACCTCGTGCCGGCGCTGATCTCGATTGTTGCCCATACCGGAACGGCGGCGGACTATGAGAAGTTTTACGGCAAGTTCAAAAACGCTCAGACGCCCCAGGAAGAGCAGCGTTACCTGTTTGCGCTCGCTGGCTTCCGGCAGCCGGATTTGATCCAGCGCACATGCCGGCTGACCATCAACGGCGAGGTGCGAACGCAAAATTCCCCGTACTTGATGCGCAACGTTTTGCTAAACCCCGAAGCGCGGGTGAGAGCCTGGGGCTTTATGAAAGAGCACTGGGACGAAATGTTGCGTCAATATCCGGACAACTCGATCCCGCGCATGTGCGAAGGCATTATTGGTTTGGCACTGCCGGATCTTGAAAGCGACGTCAGAGATTTCTTCGCGCGGCATCCGGTAAAGCAAGGCGCAAAGCAAATGGAGCAGCATCTCGAACGGCTGCGCATTGCGGTTGTCTGCCGCGAGCGTTGGCAGCATCACCGCTTGAGTTAATCAGGCGTCAATGCCGCATGCTCGTTCGATCGATGGAGATTCTGCGCTTTTGCGAAGCCGGCCCAAAGCTTCGGGCTGTTGAGATGCTTGTGACTCGAGCCTAGTCAGCCATGGCTTTAACGGAAGACGCCGCCGCCAAGATCGTACTGATCCGTTCAATCGAAGAGTGTGACCCGCGCGCGTTTTCGGAAGAACTTCGGGCTCAAGCATTTGTCGCGGCACAGGATGCCGAGCCCGGATTAAGTTCCATCGAACGATATGCGGCGCGGTTGTTCGAACATCTCTCACCTTGGTATCAGTCAATCCTGCAACTGGCGAAAATCCCGGCTCCCTGGACTTTTCCGGTATGCTTTGCCGCTTTCCTTTTAGGGCTAGCTACCAACCTGCTAGGTCCGGCGCAACAAATCCACGTCATTCGGAATCCAATATTTGTTTTGATCGCCTGGAATCTGCTGGTATTTCTGGCGCTCTTCGTGCTGTTCTTGCGGCGGAAAATTAAAACACAGCAAGTTACGAACGTTGTGCCGGCCGCCAACACAGTTGAAAGCCTCCGCAGTAGCTTACGCAACCATCAATCTAAAGCCCCTTGGGTGGTTAAGTACTTGTTGCCGGGGGTATGGCATTTTTTTCACCGAATGATCTTTGCAGTTCATGAGCAGAAGAATCTGGCCCAGATAATGAGACGTTTCAGCCATCATTGGCTTTCGGTCGCCGGAGCGCTCGTGGTCTCGAGATGGCGACGTTTGCTTCATCTCGGGTCTGTGTTTATCGCCACCGGAGCCGTCGCAGGTATGTATTTTCGCGGTTTGTTTCAGGGTTATCGGGTGATGTGGGACAGTACTTTCATCGTCGACCAGGAATCTGTCGCCACGTTCATCCGCGTGCTGTTTGGCCCGAGCCTGTGGATTTCTAATTTAGTTGGCCTTGGGTTGGCAAATGAAATTAGCGTCAGTCGCCTTCTAACTCCCGGAGGGGATGAGGCGGATGGCTGGATTCATCTGTTCGCGATCTCGGTTTTCGTTGCCGTGGTCCTACCGAGACTTGCGTTGGCGGCTTGGCAGTCGAGCCGGCTTGCTCGATTGTCCGATAATATCGCGCTTCCTCTTGACCACTACTATGGTGAAGTCATCGAGGGACCGATTCGGTTGTTGATCGAGAAAGAGGTCGGGGTGCAGGCGCAAACATTCTCCGCCAAGGTCGCCGGTTTTGTTGCATCGAAGCTTTACGATGAGCAGATCGTCCCCAAGCTAATTTTATTTCGTGAACGAGGCGGGAAAATTGCCGATTTAAAGTCGGAGTTGACCAGTACTACCGTCGCATTCCTGCCGAAAATACAATCCTTTATTACAGATACTGCGCTACCCGAGTTGCAGCTGGCATTGTCACAAAGACTTGGAGAGGTGTTAAAGAGCATCGGCACAAGCTTTATTGATGTCAAAGACCCACAGATAGCTTTTGAGGAGTTGTCGATCTTTCCGGCCGGTAGAACTGAACTGAAGATTTCCAATGAATTTAGCCGCGCGATCGCCTTTTCCGTAGGCACATCGATCGCGCTCGCCATAGCCGCGGTTGGCGGCGGCATCGGAGAACAATTGGGTATCGCTATTATCGCTACGGTTTTGGGCACCACCGGCCCTATCGGATTTTTGATCGGGCTGGTAGCAGGCGCGGTTGTGGCTGCTGGAGCATGGTGGTTTGGCAAGGATAAAATCACCGAAACGGTTGAGCACATTTTGCTTCCCGCCGCGGTCGTGCGGGCAGCCTTGTGGCAGTCCCGGTTTCAACGACTGCTGGCTGAAGCGCGTGAGAAGTGCGAAGAATCGGTGCGCGCCAAAGTGGACGAGAACCTGCAGACATTGATTCCGCAAATTACCGATGAAATCTTGCTAAGGTTGCGCCGTCTGAGACAGTCTTGAGCCGCCGTGCTCTTCGGAGACCTGACGAATCGGCTGGACACTTGCCGCCGGAACAGGATTGATTTATGAAAGGCAGTACTGACTCGATAGAAATAAAGATACCCAAGCAGCGCAGGGAAGGAGACAATTATGAAGGATGGTTTTAAAGTCATCGATGCCGACCGGCACATTCTTGAACCGTCGGATCTGTATCAAAAATATTTGCCGGAGAAGTTCAAGAACCGGGTGCGCCTCGAAGGGCCCAATCAAACGGTGCGCTTGGTTGACGGCAAGCCGGTGTCCGACTCAGCACAACGGCCTGGTCGGGTGATGGAGGATTTCGGGTATATTTTCTCGTCGTCAAAACGATGGCGCGAATGTTTCGCCGATGCCTATGCCAACAAGTTCGACCCGGCATCCAACGTGCGGGATATGGATCGGGAAGGCATCGATGTCAGCGTCCTGTTTCCGACCATCGGGCTCTACATCATGTGGCGCGACGATATCGATCCGGAACTAAGCGCCGCGATCTGCCGCGCTTATAACACCTGGTTGGCCGAGTACTGCGACTATGATCGTAAACGCCTGCACGGCGTCATGTTGATTCCACTGCAGGATCCGGCGCGAGCGGTCGAGGAGCTAAAATATGCGCGCGAAAAATTGGGACTGGTCGGGATCTTCTGGCGGCCCAACAAATTCTGCGGGCGCACCTTGGCCAGCCCGGAATACGATCCGGTCTACGAGACGGCGGCCGATCTCGGCGTGACAGTGTGCGTGCATGAAGGCGCGCGCACGGTGTTGCCGCAGGCCGGCGACGATCGTTACAGCGAGTTCGGCCGCCATATCGCCTGCCATCCGCTGGAGCAGATGCTTGCGTGTCTCAACTTCTGCGCCGATGGCGTGCTGGAAAGATTTCCCAAGCTCAAAGTTGCCCACCTCGAATCCGGCTGCGGCTGGGTGCCGTTCTGGCTCGAGCGCATGGATGAACACTGGGAGCACGAATCCCACGGCTCAGCCAAGCTGACCAAGGAAAAACCGAGCTACTACTTCAAACGGCAGTGCTGGGTGAGCTGCGAGGCCGGTGAAGAGCTGGCGCCCACATTTATTGAACATGTCGGCGACGATTACTTGATGATCGCCACCGACTATCCGCATAGCGACGCCATCGATAAATTTCCGGACAAGACCGTGGGCGCAATCAGCAGCAACGAAAGAATCTCCGCCGAGTCGCGGCGCAAAATCCTCTGGGATAATCCGACTAAGACCTTCGGTCTCGGAGCCTAGCATCGCTCCATTGCTTTGCCATTCAAGAAAAAGCCCGGGTAACAAACCCGGGCTTTTTTCTTGATGGTTTCGGTCATGCTTCTAGCCCCATCTTTCCCGTGATGCCGAGCTAACCTAACTCTTCTTGCGCACTGATAAAAAATTTTCCCGCCTCGAGATGAGGCCAGTGTTGACTGATCGCCAAGTCTCCATCGAAAATCATACCTGCATTTAATCGGTACCGCCGCCGTGCTGTGCGGCGCGTTTTTGCAGCTCCTCTGGAGACAGGTCTTCGATGTGTGTGGCGAAAGACCATGTGTGTCCGAAGGGATCCTGCAAGACGCCCATGCGGTCGCCGTAGAATTGATCGGCTACCGGTCGTAACAGCTTCGCGCCCGCCGCTACGGCCTGATTCACCAGCGCGTCGACATCGTTGACATAGATGAGAATGTTTACCGGGCTGCCGCCGAGCGATTGCGGGCTGCGAAAGTTCATTTCCGGATACTCATCAGCAAGCATGATAGCCGCCTCGCCGATTCTGATCTCGGCGTGCCCTATCTTTCCTGCGGGCGCGGATATACGCATCGTCTCACGGGCTCCGAAGGCGTTTTTATAGAATTCGATGGCCTCGGCTGCGGCGGTGATGCTTAGATACGGGGTCGCGCCGCGGTATTCATCAGGAATGGGTTTTACTTTTGGCATCAAACGGTCCTCCTTTTATTCATCGGTAACTCCTCTGGTTCTAACGATATATCTTCCAGGGGTGATAGCAATTAGGTGAGCTTCAGGTTCGTCAGACTCCCGCTCGTCCGAGTTCGGCGTACTATTGTTAATTGACTCCTTCTTTGTTGCGGGGTTAGATGTGAGAAGGTTTTTAAGTGTGTTGTCTCCGGCGGCTTTGTCTTCCGATTGGTTATTGCTGCGGCTCTGAAACTGTTCTGAATTGTCTTTTGGCTTTGATGAAGAAGGTTAGCCCGATGATGACCCGTAAAAGAATTGTCTTGTTGATAGGCCTCTTGTTGTGGTGCGGCTGTTCATCGCTTCGACTTGCGGGGCAGATGCAATCAGGAAGACAGGCGCTGCTCGCGGGCAACATGGAAGGGGCTCTACCTTATTTCCAAGAGGTTGCGAACAAGAACCCGAATTATATTTATGAGTCGGTGCTTTTCCGCGAGTCTATTTGGACCTATCTGGGTCGGAGTCAATACGCTCTTGGAATGCTCGAACCTGCTCGCGTATCGTTTGAGCGGGCGCTTTCGGTTTATCGAGACGATAACCTAGCCAGGATTTATCTGGGCCTAACCCTGGCGCGCAGCGGCGATCGGCAGGCGGCGTTGAAAGAGATCCAGTCCGGCATGCGGGGACTGCACGATTGGCTGGAATACATGGAGCGTAGCCGTCCTTTTACAGCATATTGGGACCCGCTGCGGGAGATTCGTTCCGAGCTGGAAAAAAATCTTCAAATGATTGGCGGCAAAGATATCGTGTGGGATCAGTTAATCGCCAGCGGCGAATGGATCGGCAAAAGAATGGAGGAGGAAATTGATAACGTGCGACGTGATGAACGCCGCCAGTTCGAGCGCCGGGACGGAGATCGCCGCGGCTCCGGTACCTCGCTTGGCATTGGCGTCGGCTTTTGAAGATTAGCGCTTGTTGACACTTTGGCGGCTAAAGCATTCAAGCTCGTCACTGAGGAGGTCTTGGTCATGGAGAAAGTTCTTGCTTCATTTGCCCCCTATGCCTACGCCATTATGCGCATCGTCGTCGGATTGTTGTTTTTTTGTCATGGCGCACAAAAGGTTTTTGGCTGGTTCGGCGGTATGGACGGACAGCCGGCGCCGCTGACGTCGCTGTTTGGGGTGGCAGGGATCATCGAGCTCGTGCTCGGCTTTCTGATTACCATAGGATTTCTGACCAGCTATGCGGCATTTATCGCGAGCGGCCAAATGGCGGTCGCTTATTTCATGGCCCATTATCCTAAAAGTTTTTGGCCGTTGGAGAATCAAGGCGAACCGGCCGTGCTCTTCTGCTTTGTTTTTCTGTACATCGCAACTCAGGGGGCCGGAATCTGGAGCGTCGACGGCGACTCGACTAGCCGGCGGCGGCGCCAGACGTTTAGATAACCGTCGAGGATCAGAATCGAAGCGTGTGTTAGTAAGCTTCCGCGGCGCGGCGGGTTGCCTGTTGATTGGCAAATAGCTAAAAGTTGCTTGCAACTTGCTCAGGAACGGATCGCGGGTTGGCACCGCGCGACTAGAGACAGACCAGGAGACTATCGATGCAAATCAAT
>JAICEJ010000117.1 GCA_025924215.1 Candidatus Binatia bacterium | reverse complement strand
TTCGTTCCCTCCGACAGAGCTTTACGACCCGAAGGCCTTCATCACTCACGCGGCGTTGCTGCGTCAGGCTTTCGCCCATTGCGCAATATTCCCCACTGCTGCCTCCCGTAGGAGTCTGGACCGTGTCTCAGTTCCAGTGTGGCTGATCATCCTCTCAGACCAGCTAACCATCTTTGCCTTGGTAGGCTATTACCCCACCAACTAGCTAATGGTGCGCGGGCCCATCTCCGAGCGATAGCTTATAAATAGAGGCTACCTTTGACCTCAACTCCCGAAGAAGTCGTGGTCTTATTTGGTATTAGCCCGTCTTTCGACAGGTTATCCCAATCTCAGAGGCAGGTTACCCACGTGTTACTCACCCGTGCGCCACTTTACTCAGGGCCGAAGCCCCTTTCTCGTTCGACTTGCATGTGTTAGGCACGCCGCCAGCGTTCGTTCTGAGCCAGGATCAAACTCTCCAGTTAAAACTTTCAATCAGCCTTGCGGCTGTGATTGACTGTTGAGTACGATAGCTGTGCTCAATTAGCTTACGAAATCCTAAACCGTCACTGCTTGGCAGTTGCTACTATTTAGTTTTCAAAGACCAGAAAGGACTCGCCCGTGAACGAGCGAAATATTTTTATAGACAGTAGATCCGGTATTGTCAAGCGAGGTAAGAAAATTATCTAAGAGAAAACTACCGAATTTTTCAGGGACGACGTTCAATATAAACATTGCCCCAGCAAAATCAAGTGGTGCCATGCGGTTGTCCAATGCGACCGGCCCGGAATGGAACAGGGATCGATCATCCAGTCTTACTGGTCACGCCAACTTCTTCATCAACCCGACTACTTAGTCGCTCGCGCGATCCGCTTCTTTCCAACCTCGACAACCTCATGCGTAGAGCTATCGAAAACGAAATTTTCATCCGTAATCACCCGACCGTCAACTCTCACAGCTCCTTGCTCAATCAACCTTCTCGCCTGGCTGGAAGAGGCCGCGAACTTCAAGTCGACGAGCAATCGGCAAATCCAGGTTGACTCCGCTGGAGCCTTAAATTGCTGGCGAATCTCATTGGGAAGGGTTTTCTTCTGATGCCTATTTTCGAAGTATTCGCGAGCTGTCACAGCAGACTCAGCTCCATGAAATCGGCGGACCAGCTCTTCGGCCAGCGCTTTCTTCTGTTCCATCGGATGGAGTTTCCCACTATCAACGTCTGCTTTCATAGTTTTGATGCGCTGCATATCAAGGTCACTAAGCAGTTCTAGATAGCGCCACATCAGAATGTCCGATATAGACATTATCTTCCCGAACATCTCTTCCGGAGTTTCGTTTATTCCAACGTAATTACCTAGAGACTTGCTCATCTTATTGACCCCGTCAGTGCCCTCGAGCAGCGGCATGGTCAAGACGACTTGCGGCTCCTGACCGTACTCACGTTGAAGTTCACGCCCCATGAGCAAATTGAATCGTTGATCAGTGCCGCCGAGTTCGATATCTGACTTCAGGACTACTGAATCGTAGCCTTGCATCAAGGGGTAGAGAAATTCGTGAATACTAATTGGCTGGTGTCTTTGAAAACGCTGCTTAAAATCATCCCGCTCCAACATTCGCGCGACCGTGTATTTTGCGCTTAGCTCGATTAGCTGCACTGCGTCGAGTTGTTCCATCCATCTATGGTTGAATTCAATTGTAGTCCTTGTCGGTTCCAGAATCTTAAAGATTTGCTCTCTATAGGTCTCCGCATTCCTAAGGACCTCCTCACGGCTCAGTTGCTTACGTGTCTCCGACTTACCCGAGGGATCACCTATCATGCCGGTGAAGTCCCCGATTAGAAAAACCACTTCATGGCCCAGTTCCTGGAACTGTTTCATCTTCTGAATCAATACAGTATGGCCAAGATGGAGATCCGGCGCTGTGGGGTCGAAGCCGGCTTTTATCCTTAACGGTCGACCGGCCTGCAGTTTCCTAACCAACTCTTCTTCGGGAAGGACCTCAACGGCCCCCCGCTTGATTACCTCAAGCTGGGCTTGCACGTTTAGCATGGGTCACTGATTCGCCTGCCAAGGAATTCGCAACCGGATAATCTCGCGGGCCTGCCCTGAATCATGGTCGACATCGACGATAATGCCCTGAAGGACAACATTTTCGTGAGACACCTCGAACTGTCTAGGAAGCTGACTTAGAAATCCCTTGATCACTGTTTCTTTGTCCATGCCGATCACGGAGTCCAACGGACCACACATCCCCACATCAGTGATATAAGCAGTCCCGCCCGGTAAAATCCGATCATCGGATGTCTGCACATGAGTATGGGTCCCAAAGACGATGGAAGCTCGCCCGTTCAGGTGCCACCCCATCGCGTTCTTTTCCGACGTCGCCTCCGCATGCATATCGACGATAACGACGCGCGAATGCCGCCCTCGTTCTCGACAAATCGCGTCTACGCTACGAAAAGGATCGTCAACATGGTTAGGCATAAAAACACGTCCCTGAACATTGATAATGAGCGCGTTTAAACCGTGATCATTTTGCCACGCGCACCAGCCTCGACCAGGCGCGCCCTCGGGATAATTGGCCGGCCGGATCAGCTCGGAATGTTCATCCATATACTGATATATTTCTTTTTTCTTCCAAATGTGATTTCCCGAAGTGAGCACATCGACTCCAGAAGACAGAAGTTCTTTGGCGCTCTTCAGATCCACTCCTATGCCGCCCGCGGCGTTCTCGGCATTAGCAATCGCCAGATCGATTCCTTCTCGCTCGATCAACGACGGAACCAGATCTCGAATGGCTCTTCGCGCCGGCCGGCCGACCACGTCTCCAAGAATCAAAACACGCATCGCGAATCCTTTACTTTGCGTAGTCAACAGCGCGCATTTCGCGAATGACCGTGACTTTTATCTGACCAGGGTAGGTCATTTCACTTTCGATCTTCTTAGCAATCTCACGGGCCATTCGCGCCGCCTCATCATCGGATACGAGATCATGCTGCACCATGATCCTGATCTCTCTCCCTGCCTGAACCGCATACGACTTCTCCACGCCTCTGAAGGAATTAACGATCCGCTCAAGTTCCTCCAGGCGTCTCGTATAACTCTCGATCATCTCACGGCGCGCGCCAGGACGTGCGCCCGAAAGCGCATCGGCAGCGTCAACCAACGGAGCCAGTATTGTTTCAGCCTTGACGTCTTCGTGGTGGGCGGCGATGGCGTTGACGATCTTCGGCGATTCGCCATATTTGCGTGCCAATTCCGCCCCGATAATTGCATGGGATCCTTCCACCTCGTGATCGACCGCTTTACCGATATCATGCAGTAACGCTGCACGCCGGGCTTGCTTCTCGTTCAGTCCCAATTCGGCCGCCATCGAGCCGCAAATAAAAGCTGCCTCAATCGAATGAAGCAGAACGTTCTGCGCGTAACTATATCGGTACTTGAGTCGCCCCAGAAGCTTGACGATTTCGGGATGAACACCATGAACTCCAACATCAAAGATTGCTTTCTGTCCGGCTTCCCGTATAGCTTCATCGATCTCCTGCTCCGACTTGCGGACGACCTCTTCGATTCTGCCCGGATGAATACGGCCGTCGGAAATCAGCTTTTCAAGCGACAATCGCGCAATTTCCCGCCGAATCGGATTGTGTCCGGATATCACAACCGTTTCAGGCGTATCATCAACGATGAGATCTATGCCGGTTGCTGCCTCAAGCGCGCGGATGTTGCGCCCTTCACGTCCAATTATCTTCCCCTTCAACTCATCGTTCGGCAGAGGCATAACTGTTACCGATCGTTCCGCGACAAAGTCGCCGGCCAGTCTTTCTATCGCTAAGGCGACAATCTTTTGGCCCTTTCGAGCGGCTTCAGCCTTAGCTTCCTCTTCAATGACTCGTATACGTTTGGCCGCCTCATGTTTGGCCTCCTCAACCATTTCGTCGACGAGACTTTTCCGAGCCTCGTCGCGAGTAAGTCCCGCTACTTGTTCGAGCTGTCTCTTGGCTGCATCGATTTGGCGATCGCACTCTGCGGACTTGTCATCTAGAGTTTTTTCTCGCGATTTAAGCGACGCCTCACGGCGATTTACCTCATTCTCCCGCCTCTCGATAGAATCAGCGCGTTTTTCTAAGCCCTCATCTTTGCTGATTAATCGCTTTTCCAGTGTCTGCAGTTCCCGGCGCGTTTCACGCACCTCCTTATCGAACTCTACACGTTCCTGTTGAACGCTATCCCTGGCATGGATCTCAGCCTCTTTTTTGATTGCATTGGCATCTTTCTTCGCCTCATCAATAATTCTCGCTGCAGTATTCTGTGCTAGCTGTAATTCCGTCTGCTGCTGTTTTCTTCGTATCCATACAATAACTACAGACAAGCCGACGCCAATCAACAATCCGATTACAATCGAAATTATATTCGCTTCCAACAACAACACCCCCTTTCTGGTGATGTGATCTTAACAAACCTGCTTGGTCTGCTCGGGCATTTTCTGACAATCAATAAACCTCTCCTGCGTTAAAACAAAAAGAACCCTCTCGTCCCATGGATCCACCGGCACGCGCTCAATAACTTGAAATTCGTAGGCCAACCCTACGGGTGTTGCCCGTGAACCCCATTGACGAATCACGCGGTCGTACCAGGCCTGACCGCGACCTAACCGATTTCCTCTGCGGTCAAACGCAACCCCGGGCACAATCAGCAAGAGATCAACGTCGGCACAGTGGCTCAAGACCTTATCGCCAATGGGCTCGGGAATACCTGATTTACCGCAGACCAATTCGGTAGCGGATTCGATCTCGACAAACTCTACACGGCGATTTGAAAGCAAACGTGGATAAACGACTCTTTTGCCATCGCGCAATGAGTGATCTCTTATCTTCTCAGTAGCCGCCTCATTTTGCACTGAGCTGTAAAGAGCGACCACATTTGCCGACCGGTATAAAGGTGTTTCGAGAAGCCGTGCCTGAATCGAGCGACTCCAGCACTCGGCTGTTGCGGTGGCGAGCGAACTCCGCTGAGACAGTAGCGCACTCCGTAAGGCGGTTTTGCTCTCGGACATTTAATCCCCTACGGTCAGTCCGCGGCGGGGAATCGAAAGCGAGGAGAAGTTGTGGGAGGAGGATTGTATCTAAAGATCTGAACGTCGGATCGAGAGGGTGGGTCCTCGAGAGAGTCGCCCCCCGGCTAAAATAACCACAGGCGTGTAT
This sequence comes from Candidatus Binatia bacterium, assembly GCA_025924215.1. Taxonomy (GTDB): domain Bacteria; phylum Desulfobacterota; class Binatia; order UBA9968; family UBA9968; genus WHTF01. The sequence continues at coordinate 6,438 of JAICEJ010000117.1, read as the reverse complement.
TCTGCCGTAATTGGCGCCGTTTCATAAACTCTATTAAACCTAAACCGCTCCAGTCGTATTCCGCGTGCGCGGATACACCCCAAACACTCGAGCACCCAACACATCAGATTTTGAAAGATCTTTGCTCCCCTAATTCTCATCATCTTTCCCAGCCGCCCGCTTAAGGATCCGCCGTTTGGCCATTGAAACGACTTAACTCTTGGTTCTAAGATGCATCGTCGATGAACATCACAGCCAATCTAAGCTCCTTAAGCTTCCTCACTTAATCGAGCTGACAATTCTTTTGAAAGCTGATTCACTCGTTTTACCATCGTTTCATGAGTTTCTTTTAGCCGGTGATACTCGTCGGCGATATTGAGGGCTGTTAACATCGCAACGTTCGATTTGGCTGCCGGTTTTGAAGCACGAGACAGCTCCTGCATCTTGTCATTGACATAACTTGCCACTCTCAATATGTAGCTTTCTTCCGCATCGCTGCTAACGGTGAAACTTTGACCGAGAATCTCCACATTTAGCGATCTCTTCATACCGCTTACTCCAGCTCATTCTGAGATGTCGAGGGTTGAGAACTGACCGATAATTTTATCGAGCTTCTCCCGTAGCTCGAGACGTTCACGCTCATATTGACGAATCTGCCCCTTGAGGTGGTGCCACTCGCTCTCTTTTTGCTGAAGCTTTTTTTCAATCGATTCCTTTTCTCTTTTAGCTTTCTCATGCTGCTCGATCAGCCGATTGATCTTCCCTTCAAGTTGTTCAATTGCATCGACAGCCATGATTTTTGTTTCTTTCAAACTTCATGTTTGAGTTTAGTTTTAAGGCTTACCCTTGTCAAGTTCATTGTCGACTCACGATCCTCTCGGCAAGTTGCGAGGTCTGTTGGTTGATGCGTGAAGCATCACCGCTGTGATTGTTCAGCCGGGTCGTCGTAACCGAGAATCGTTTCCCATGGAAGACTGCAGTGAGCAACCACCAGGGTATCGAATTTTTCCCACCAGCGAGTATCCCGGCCCTCACGACTGAGAAATCTTACCATTTGCAGCATGTCCGAAATTTCGGATTGACGAAGCGCCGGGCTAAACGCCGGCATCATGCCTTGCCCCTCGGCGATTGCTCTACGTATTTGGCTGTTGGTTCTGCGCTCAACGGTATCCCTGAAGTCAGGAGGCCGAACCGGTAACGACTGCGCCAACGGGCCATCCCCATTTCCAGCTTGACCATGACAGCCGAGGCAGCGTTGCGCGTAAAGCGCATCCATCCGTTCGCTGCGCCCACACGCAACTGCGCTTAGGAGGAACATAAGCCAGAGAGCTTGTTTCGTTACAATCATCGCGTCCGGGGCCGATCGGCTATCGTGTGGATATGAACAAAGGCGACTTTAGCAAAATCAGAGGCAGACCTCGACTGTTCGGACATCAAGGTAGATCAGCAAGGCCGGTTGGCTTACAAGATTCGAAACGAGTGAGTCTTCATGATTAGAAATACCGAGTGGCCTTCGATCAGCTCGAGCTTATTGACCGCGGAAGCTGTTAGGCGCACGTAAAATTCAGCGCCGGCGTCTACCACCACCAATGCCTGCCCATCGGATCGCCCAATGCGTCGAATAAATCCAGGAATGATGTTGCCGGCAGAGATCCCTTCGGGCCGCTCTGTACTTATAAGGATATCGCTGGGCCTTATGCGCACCTGAATTGCCGGGCCTGCGGCCTGTGCAACATACGGAACGAAAAGCTCCTGCCCGGACTCGAGTTGAACTCGGGTTCGACCCGCAACTCGATCTGCGTTTATAATCATTACAGTGAAGACATTTTCCAGTTGCTCCTCTGCGAGTTCTGCGATTGTATCCGGTGATCTCAGCACGTCTGTCGGAACTCCCTGCGCCAACAATCGACCTTTACGGATCATTAAAATCCAATCCGCCAAAGCTAGTACTTCGGGAAGGTTATGAGTCACATAGATCATCGGAATCGAGAACTCATCGCGCACGCGGCTGAGATAGGGAAGAATTTTTTCTTTAAGTGCGATGTCCAATGCGGCTAGAGGTTCATCCAAAAGGAGCAGTTGTGGGCGTGACAACACGGCGCGCGCTAAAGCAACTCTCTGCGCCTCTCCGCCGGAGAGCGTGGTGATGGGACGATCCAGGAGGTTTGCAATCTCAAGCACAGCCAATACGTGATCCGTCTCTATTCTTGCCCTTGCGGTTATGCCACTGGCACGATTCGAACCGAACAAAACGTTTTGCAGGACGGATAGATGCGGGAATAGCGCCCCTTCTTGGGGCACATAACCGATAGACCGCTGCTGTGGTGAAAGATTGATAGCGCGCGTCGATGAGAACAGGATTCTTCCGTCTATCTCGATTTCTCCCTCGGTAACATTGATCAGTCCGGCGATAGCGTCGAGGATTGTGGTCTTGCCGGACCCCGAAGGCCCAAAGATCGATGTAACTCGTGCATCGAACGATGCATCGATATCCACAGCAAAGTCCGGTAACGGGATCCGACAGCGCAATAGCATGATCACGTCCGTTTAGTGGAATGCAGCAGCCACTCGGAACACCAAACGGACGCGAATGCGATCATCACGGTAATGCTTAGAAGCGCATAGGCTTCATGCTCTCTGCCCGTTTGCACATAATTAAAGATGGCCAGTGAAAGAGTTTGAGTCCTGCCCGGTATATTGCCGGCTAACAAAATCGTCGCGCCGAATTCTCCCAAAGCGCGCGAAAACGCCAGCAGCGATCCGGCGATAATGCCTCTATACGCCAAGGGAATGGTGATCACGAAGAAGATCCTCCAACGAGAGGCCCCCAACGTCGCCGCGATTTGCTCAAGACGGGGATTGACCTCTGCGAAGGACGTTCTGGCCGCCCTGACAAGGAGTGGAAAAGACATTACCGCCATGGCAATAAGAACGCCTTTCCAATTAAAAACAATTTCTACTCCCCGATTGTAGAGCCACTCCCCCACGGGACTCCGGCGTCCAAAGACCTCAAGCAGTATCAACCCGGTCGAGACCGGCGGCATTACCAATGGTAAAAGTACCGCCGTCTCGATTATGGCCTTTAACGGCCATTCCTTGCGGGCAAAGATCCACGCTAGACCAACCCCCAAAGGCAGGATGACTAACGTGCTACCCAGGGCAACCGCGACACTAAAGACCGTGATTTGCCAGGTTTCTATAGTGACGAACAAGACTAAACCGTGTTCCTAGAGATTTACTGCAAGACAACGAAGCCATACCGTCTGAAAACGTCCGCTCCGGAGGGACTCACCATCACATTCAAGAACTCCTTGGCTGCGGCTTTACTTTTGGATTCTTTCAGAATTGCCACTGGATAGATGATCTTTGGGCCTTTGCCAATGGGCACTTCAAACACGGTCTTTACCCTTTTAGAACTCGCTGCGTCAGTTTTGTAAACCAAGCCCGCCTCAACGTTGGCTGACTCCACCGAAGCTAGCGTCGCCCGAACGTCCAATACAGGAACAACTTTCGGTTTGACCTTGTCCCACAACCCCAAACTCTCAAGGTATGCTTTGGTATACACACCAGCCGGCACTGAGGACGGTTCAGCCAAAGCTATCCTTCTAACTCGCGGGTCCAGCAAATCCTCCGGCGAGTTTACTAAGGTCGGCTTATCAGCCGGGACGATAATCACTAGCTGGTTAGACAACAGCTGCTTTCGCGTGCCGGGTTCTAACCGACCATTTCTCTCGAGGGCGTTCATGGTTTGGACATCGGCGGAAAAGAAGACATCAGCTGGCGCTCCGGCTTCGATCTGCCGAGCGAGAGTGCTGGAGGAAGCAAAGACGAACGTTACTCTGTTTTTGGATTTGGACTGGTACATACGACCGATCTCTTTGAGAGCATCCGTCAGGCTTGCCGCCGCAGAAACTACAATATTATCCGCACTAGCTGCGGGCGGAGCAGTCATCAGAAAAAGAGCGGCAATCGAGCAGACCTGCCTCAGCCATTTTTTTGACATGATTATCGGCTACTCTGATAGGACTCGATGGCTAAACCGTCCATGGTTTAAGTATGACCTGTAATCGAGAGTGCCGAATCACACATTTTGGCCTCTCCAGCATCCTTAGGCTTCAACGATCCTTGACACAAATAAAAAAATCGTGTTACGCCACATATTAGGAATTCAATGCACCATCTTTCACGCTTTGGCGTTTCACTCGAAGAAGATCTTCTGAGTGCTTTTGATCATAGCATCGACGGCCTCGGCTACCAAAACCGCTCGGAAGCAATTCGCGATTTGATTCGCGATCACCTGATCCAGAAGCGAGTGGTTCAGGGCGACTCTGAGGTGATCGGCGTAGTGACGCTAGTCTATGACCATCGGGTCCATAGACTCAGTGATGTTCTCGCCGATATGCAGCACAAAGCCGAGGTTACAGTGAATGCCAGCCTGCACATTCATCTGGACGAGCATAATTGTCTCGAGGTGATTGTCATCCGCGGACGTGGCGATAAGGTGCACGAGATTGCGGGTAAACTGATAGCGACCAAAGGGGTGCAAAACGGTAAGCTGGTGACGACTTCGCCGGAACTGAAGCATTAAAAAATTTTACACGTAGGTAACACGTTTTTCCATTAGTTGCTACGGAGAGCGGAGCTTAGAAATGAAAGCACCAGAGCACGTTCACGACATCGCCGTCGCAGATGATGCGCGCGCGCGCTCATCGGCCGCGCTGACCCTCGTCAGCTTGGCACACGGCATCAATCATGCGCAGGGGGCGCTCAAGCCGCTAGTATTTCCCCTCGTGCTGCGCGATCTCAACTTTGGGTATGGCGAACTCGGCATCATGCTCGGAGTGGCAAGCGCCGTCGGCGGACTGCTGCAACTTGGTGCCGGAGCGCTGGGACGAATCCTGCCGCGCCACCAAATTCTCGGCATCGGTAACGCCAGTGTAGGAGTCTGCTTTGTTTTTGTCGGCCTCGCGCAGAGCTATTTTCAGTTCTTCTTCTGGACGGTCATGTCCAGGGTCGGCGGAGCCGCTCAACACCCCGTCGGGGCCTCCTTGTTGTCGCATCACTTTAAGAAGCGAAAACTCGGCACCGCGCTGGCCACTCACTTCACCGCCGGCAATATCGGAACAGCGATGATCCCGCTGTGTGCCGCGATCCTGATTTCTCTCTGGGGCTGGCGCGGCACGGTCATTCTTTTCGCGGTTCCAGCGATTTTGGTCGGCATCGCCATGTCGCTGTGGCTGAAGGATCCCGCGTCTAGTCAAATCCGCCACGAGGCCAGGACATCAACATTTTGGCAGGACAGCAGCCAGGTGATCGCCAACCGAAACCTACGCTGGATTTTGATTGCAGCGATCGTCGCAGCCGGCGGCTCCGGTCACGGCATTATCTCCAGCTTTCTTCCATTGTACTTGAACCACAATCTCGGTATGGATGCCACCGCCATCGGGGTTGTTTTTACCTTGATGAACATCGGCAGCATTTTCGGCCCCATGCTCGGCGGTAAACTAGCGGATCGTTACCATCCCCAAAGAGTCTTGTTGAGCGCTTATCTGCTTTCAGCATTTACAACTTTGATCATTCCTGCCTTGGGTAGCAGTTATGTGGGTGTCGCCATTGCTTCATTAATACTCGGCGTGACGGCATTTGGAACTCATCCAATTCTGCAAACGTTGGTCACGCATACCACCGCAGATAGCAGTCGCGACACCGGCTTTGCCTGGTTCTATACCGCAACTTTCCTCGCCGGCGCCTTCTGGTCACCCGCGGTTGGTTACCTGAGCGAGTGGTTAGGACTGACCGTCGCTTTTGTCGCCATGGCAGCCTCGTTCATGTTGGCTAGTGCCTGCGTGCTGTTCGGCCGCTTCCATAGAATCGCCATCGGTCAAGAACCCGGCGCTATCGCTCAGAGGCATCATTAAGCAGAAAAAGAAAACCGTACGAAGCGAGAGAAACTTCACGATGCACGTTGCTGCTTTGCTTTTGCTCGCGCTTATATCGGCCCGCGGCTACGCCAACGCCCACGCGGCAGAAGCGGATTCTTCGGTTAAAGAGGTCTATATCTGGGGCCAGCAGCCCACCTCCGCGGCAACGGAGCAGACCCGATGGCAGCGCGACCTGCAGCTGAAGGCAGTGAAGCAGGCCCGTTTCGAGCCTGCCGAGAACGATGGAAGAATGTCCCGGCCGAGTTCACCTACGTTTACCGACTCCAGCTTCGGAATAGACAAGGCTTACGATGAGATATAAAGGCAAGTTCCCTTATCTGGTTGTTGTCGTCTTAGCGTGCGTTATTACTGACTGCAGCCGACAGGAAGATAAACAATCCGTCAAGCCTGAAAGGCTAAACGTAGTCAGCACCGTCGCGCCGATCACCAGTATCGTCGAGAACATCGGCGGTGATAAAATTGGTCTCACCGGAATCATTCCCGAAGGAATCAATTCTCATACGTTTGAGCCCGTACC
>JAICEJ010000116.1 GCA_025924215.1 Candidatus Binatia bacterium | reverse complement strand
GGTTGTGTTTTTTCAGGGACATTCCAGACGTTGTGTTGACTCCTTTAACTCGCAATTGAGCGCCGGGATTCGCGTTCCCCGGCTCACGATCGGAACGGTTTTTTTCTCTGCCGGACCTGATGCAAATCGCCAGGAAATGCACTGGCTTTTCGGCGCGATCGAGTCATTTCTCCTAGGAAAACTTGTCCAGGATTTGTACAGGTCACATAGACAATGGTATACAGATACGAACAAATGACAGGGTAGGGGAGAGTCGAACTTTCCCGATGAAATTGCTAGGTTCTGGTTAAACATCGGATAAGTGCAAGTCTGGAAATCGTGTGTACTCCAAAAGAGTACCGGGGGTTCGAATCCCCCCCTCTCCGCCACATGGAAAACGCGGGCGATGAATCAGGAGTCGCGCGGTAAATACAAGAGCGTTTAGTCTGACGCTATTTCCGAAATCGGATGTCGATTGCTGATAGTTAGGTCCTGTGCAAGAAGGAGCCGCGAACCCCGTCAGGTCCGGAAGGAAGCAGCGGTACCGGAATTCCCCTGTGCCACAGGGTAGCCTGGCTGTCAGCAATGGGCATCCCAGTCTCTTCACTAAGTCGTGGCAAGATCTTAGATCGCGTCTCTGTTGATCGATCTTAAGTTTCGCTGAAAATCTCGAAGGAACCACATGTCTTACCTAGTCCTCGCGCGTAAGTGGCGCCCTCAGAACTTTGAAGATGTCTCGGGACAGAGTCACATCACTCGCACCTTACAGAATGCTATACGAGCAGGACGTATAGCTCACGCCTACCTGTTTACTGGCGTTCGCGGAGTCGGGAAAACAACTGCAGCTAGGATTCTCGCAAAAGCACTGAATTGCGCTAAGGGTCCGACTCCAACCCCTTGTAACGAATGCGTTCAGTGCAAAGAAATTATCCAGGGAAATTGTATCGATGTGATCGAAATTGATGGAGCTTCTAATCGCGGAATCGATGAGGTCCGTCAGATCATCGAAAATGTTCGCTATCAACCGGCGCGCTGCGCGTTCAAGATTTACATTATCGATGAAGTGCACCAGGTTACTAAAGACGCTTTCAACGCACTGCTGAAAACCCTTGAGGAGCCTCCAGCCTCGGTGAAATTCATTCTTGCGACCACCGAGCCGCATCGGTTGCCCGAGACAATCTTGTCTCGCTGCCAGCGGTTTGATTTCCGGCGCATATCGCTGAAAGAAATCGTTCAACGGTTAGGTGACATTTCCGTCAGAGAAGGTCTCAAGATCAGCCAAGGCGCTTTGATAGCAGTTGCTCGCGAAGCGGACGGAAGCATGCGAGACGCTCAGTCGTTATTGGAGCAAGTGTTATCCTGCTTCGGGACAGAGCAAGCAACTGAAGTAGATGAAACATCGCTACAGGAGGTGTTAGGGCTGGCCGAAAGGCGAATGCTTTTTGAGATCTCAGCGTCAATCATCGCCGGCGATTGTAAACGATGCCTGGAATTGGTGACGCAGGCCGCCGAGCAGGGACGCGACTTAACCCGGTTGTCAAAAGATTTGGTGGAGCATTTTCGAAATTTGTTGGTTGCGCAGCTATGTGGACAAAAAAAACCAAAAGATCTCGCGGATCAGGAGCGAGCGGAACTTCTCGATTTGCCGGACCAAGAGGTCATCGCGTTGGGCTCCCAGGCGGCGAACGTGTCTATTGATACATTATTGGATTATTTCGAGCTTATGGCAGCGGGGGAGGACGAGATCGCGCGCGCCGCCAATCCTCGTTTCATTTTGGAGACGCTGCTAGTGCGATTAGCGATGCTGCCTAAAACTCTTCCGGTTAGTCAATTGATCGAACGGCTCACACAGCTTGAGACCCGGCTAGTCAGCGAGCGAGAAGCGGCTTCTGTGGGAATGAAAGCGCTAGCACCGCGGCTCTCTAGTAACGTTAGTCCAGATCCCGTCGAAGCGATCACGGCGCAGTCTTCAGCGTCTGCCATTTCACAGGACAAAGACCAGGTATGGCGGATGTTTGTCTCGTTTATCGGCAAAGAGAAAAAACTATTGGCATCCCATTTGGAGTCCGGCAGCGCTGTCGCTATCGCACCCGAATCTTTGACCATAGAGATTGCCGAGAAGCATCATCTTAACTATCTCCAAGATCTCGAGAACCTGACTCTCTTGAGAAGCTTTGCGAAACGTTTCTTTTCGCGCGAGATGACAATCCAGTTAACCCTGTTGGACGCTGCGCCTGCCAAGTCTCAGCAGGGGGCCCTGGCAAGCGGTGAGAGCGGCAGCGAAATGGTTAAGGAAGCGCTGCGGATTTTCGGCGGCTCGATCAAAGGGGTTCGGACCGACAAAATCTAAGGAAGATCGATTTACCGTTTAAGTAGGAGGATCCATGGCTAAAGGAATTGGCGGAATGGGTAATTTGCTCAAACAAGCACAGGAAATGCAGTCGCGTATGGCAAAGATCCAGGAAGAGTTGGCACAAAAAACCGTGGATGGATCGGCCGGCGGTGGTATGGTTCAGGTGACGGTGAATGGTCAGCTTGCACTTACGGCGATTAAGATCGATCCAAGTGTAATCAATTCCGAAGAAAAAGAGATGCTCGAGGATCTGATTATGGCTGCAATTAATGATGGTATGCGTAAGGCACGTGACATGGCTTCATCGGAGATGAGTAAGATTACCGGGGGACTTAAAATCCCGGGACTGTCCATATGAGCGCTTATCCCGCGCCTCTTGCACGGCTGGTTCAAGAGTTATCGAAGCTTCCCGGAATTGGGGAAAAAACGGCGGCGCGCCTGGCATTCCACATGTTAAAAGGAAAGAAAGACGATGTTTTCAATCTTGCCGATAGTATCGGCAAGTTGCGCAAAGAAATGGGCCTCTGCCGAATTTGCTTCGGATTCAGCGAGGTCGATGCGCAAAGCGGCGAAACGAGTGTTTGCATAATTTGCCGAAATCCTGAACGAGACCAGCAGAGCATCTGCGTCGTTGAAGAGCCGTCGGATTTAATCGCGGTAGAAAGATCACAGGAATTTCGCGGGCTCTATCACGTGCTTCATGGAACTATTTCCCCATTGGACGGTATCGGGCCGGATGCATTACGCATCAAAGAATTGCTAGCAAGAATCAAGAGCGAAGTGGTTCAAGAAATTATCGTCGCCACTAATCCGACGATGGATGGGGAGGCAACCGCGCTTTATCTATCCAAAGTAATCAAACCGTTGGGCGTTTCGGTAACCCGAATTGCCCGTGGGTTGCCGATGGGCGGCGATCTTGAATATACCGATGCGGTGACGTTGGGCAAAGCTCTTGAAGGCCGGAGAGAGATATAGGACAAACATGGGGCGCGTCATTCCAGCCATTTTTGCTTCGCTGATACTATCCGGATGTTTTTATCAGGGTCGCAATTTCGATATTTCGCCGGTAAGGAATATCAGAAACGATGTGACGACTCAGAGGGAGATTTATGCAGACTTTGGTGAACCAATAAGGAGAGGCCTAGAAAACGGCCTGGAAAATTGGGTTTACAGTTATCAATATTACGAGCTCGGGCAGCTGCGCGAGTCTAAAGATCTGTACGTGGTCTTCAACAAGGATAATACCGTCAGAAGTTACTCGTTCACATCGCGCTAAGTTTCGTGGGCGGCAAGCGCTTTCATACCGCCTGAAAGAGAATAAAAAGTTTTGTCGCCAACCAGCCGATCGCACCGCAAACCGGAAATGTCAGTATCCAAGCGGTAACGATTTCGAACGTTACCCCCCAACGCACGGCCGAGAGCCTCCGAGTGGCACCGACGCCGATGATGGCAGTGTTGATGGTTTGAGTTGTACTGACCGGGATCCCGAGCCGAGTGGCCACCTCGATTGTGACCGCAGCGGCAGTTTCGGCGGCGAAGCCATGAACCGGTTCAAGCTTGGTGAGGCGCAGTCCCATCGTACGAACAATTCGCCATCCGCCGACGGCGGTTCCTACACCCATCGTTACAGCACAAAGTAAGATCACCCAGATTGGTACTCTGAATTCGGGTAAAATTCCGCCAAGTAGGAGAGCCAAAGTAAACACGCCGATGAATTTCTGGCCGTCGTTGGAACCATGACTAAACGCCATGAACGCTGCCGAGAGAATTTGCAGGCGTCCAAAGATGCGCCGAACTTTTCCCGGTCGGCTGTGGGCCAGCGCGCGGTATAGAATCGCCATCAGCAACAAACCCCCAAAAAAACCTAAAAAGGAAGAAAATAGCAGGCCAATCAGAACCTTGCTCCAGCCCGCCCAGACCAGGCTTTCAGGACCTGCGGTGGCGAGTCCGGCGCCTGTCAAGCCGGCGATGAGAGCATGACTTTCGCTTGTCGGTAATCCGTAGTACCACGCCAGCGTGCTCCAAACGATGATTCCAACCATTGCAGCCGCCACAGTAGTAAGATTGATGATTTCCGGACGTACGATATCTTTGCCGATTGTTGCCGCGACCGCGGTGCCCGACATGGCACCTATAGCATTGAGCACCGTTGCCATGATCACTGCCTGATAAGGCGAAAGCACTCGTGTCGAAACAACCGTGGCGATAGCGTTCGGTGAGTCGGTCCACCCGTTGACGAATTCGGCGGCCAGAATGAGTCCCAGGACCAGAAGAAGCAACAGGTTGCCGTCGAGCATGTTGAGGGCTGATGGAGGGGCTTAGGAGTTTTTCAGACCGACGGTCTCGAGAGTATTCGCTACGTCTTCGCAGCGGTCAGTAGCAGATTCGAGGATTTCGTAAACGTCGAGCCATTTGATGACGTCCAGAGGAGGCGTTCCGTTTTCAAAGAGCCGACCAATGGCTTTGCGGTAGATATCATCCGCGGTGTTTTCAAGCCGGTTGATTTCGATGCAGTACTCGTCGATATCATCCAATCGAGGCATGTGTGAAACCGCTTTAACGAGTTGTTCTGTGGATGTCACGATGATGTCGCTCAGTTCTCTAGCTTCGGCGGTAGGCTCGTCAATGCGAAAAAGGACCATGCGTGACGCTGCAGCCTCGATTGCGTCCATCACATTATCCAACGCAGTAATCAGCGCGTGAATATCTTCGGCGTCAATCGGAGTGAGGAAGGTTTGATTTAAGCTGCGGATTGTCCTGTGTGTAATCCGGTCTCCTTCGTGCTCCAGGTCTTTAATTTTCCTCCAAGACTCTTCAGGGTTATCGTAATGTTCAAGCATTTCTTTGAGCGCCCGAGCGCCAGCCAGAGCATTTTCCGCGGCTTGCTTGAACAGATCAAAAAACTTTTCTTTATGCGGAGCGAAATTGAACATACCGATGAATTGCTGGTGAAGCTTTTTATCTAGCAGTAGCCTTCAGTCATTGTCAAGGTTAGCTCTGCAAACATGGCCCTCCTTAACTGCGTTAGAAGACGTATAACTGCTGAACCAGGATCGTCATTGCGAGCCTTCTGAATACTTGAAGAGAGTGGGCGATGGAAGAGGTCGCAATCGACATTTGTCTCATATCAAAGGCCGTCGGGAGAAGTACCGACCACGAATCGATCATCGTTACGGTGCGACAGTGCCGAAAGGTGTACGACCTTCACTCTGAAGCTGAATGACGACTTTGTTGGTCAGTGCACGGTAGGGTAATGCCCAAGCCAAGGATCAGGCTGGGGAGTGATGCCAGGGAAATAAATTCGCCGCTCGTTCGTCCTGTGATTGGCCGAAGCGTCCGCCATTTGGTTGCGTTATGAGTTTGATGTACAGAGATAAGTAATTCTTATGTCGATACTTCCGCGGCTGTCGGCAGCAACACGGAAACCATCGTGCCCTTGTGCAGAGCACTTTCGATCTTTAATTGTGCTCCATGCGCCTGCGCAATATGTTTGACGATTGCGAGGCCTAGTCCGGTGCCGCCCAAGTCTCGGGAGCGCGCCTTGTCGACGCGGTAGAATCTTTCGGTGAGCCGCGGAATAGCGTGTTCGGGGATTCCGGTGCCAGTATCGCTAACCGAAAGTTCAACTGCGTCGATGCTGCTGTTGATCGTGGTTCGTTGAGCTTTGACGGTCACTGTTCCGTTGACCGGGGTATACTTGACGGCGTTATCTACGAGATTGATAAGGAGTTGCTGCAAGCGATCAACGTCGCCCATGACGGCAGGAAGTCCCTGTTCGATGACCTGCTCTAAGGTAACGTGTCTCTTGTTGGCTGCGTCCGAAAACACTTCTGAGACGCTTTGCACCACACGTTTGATATCGACCGGATTGAAGTCTATTTCGATTTTGCCCGATTCGAGGTCCGAGAGTGTCAGCAAGTTTTCCGTCAGGCGACTGAGCCGGTCAGCGTGTTTTTCTATGATACTCAGAAAGTGTTGTACGTCGGCTGGATCGTCCGGCGGAGTCTGACGAAGGGTTTCCGCATAACCACGAATCGCTGTTAGCGGCGTGCGCAGCTCATGTGATACGTTGGCCACGAAATCGGAGCGCATTCTTTCCAATTGCTTTACCTCTGTAATATCGTGAAACACCAAGATAGAACCGTACGTGCTACTCTGATTGTTCCTGAGGCTCACCGCATTAACGCGAAACCATCTACCTTCATGCAACTCAACCTGTCTGGAATACCGCTCGCTCGTGAAATCAAAAACCAAAACCTGCTCGATTAATTTCTTCATCTCCGGATGGCGCGACAATTCTAATATGGAGGCGCCAAGGATGTCTCGGTCGGGAGATAGGTTGAACATTCTTTGCGCTTGCTCGTTGATGACCAAGACTCGTCCCTTTGGATCGATCACTAAAACGCCTTCCATCATGCCCCGCAAAATCGAATTTGCCTTTTCTTTTTCGGCGATAGCCTGCTGAACATTTTGGCGAATTTTTTCACCCATGTCATTTAGGTGGCGTTCTAAGCGGTGAATTTCGTCGCGGCCTGATTTACCGAAGAAGTTCTGGGGAAAAACTCCTTCCGCCACCTGACCGCAAAATTCGACTAGCCGCTTCACGCGCCGGCTTAAGCGCCGGGAAAAGGCAAAGGCGAGCAGCAAGCCGACCGCTGAGGCGACAAGGAATCCGAGCAAAAGACTGCGGCGCAACGAATTTGTAACCGCCTGAACTTCGTCAAGAGCGATGGCCAAACGCACGATCCTTTGACTTTCGCCGTCATCTTGTAAAAACGCGCGGTAAAATAGCTCTTCGCCTGTGGTCGTGCTGTAGCGAAAAGAGGAGCCGGCGCCAGTTTTTAAGGCCTCGACGACTTCTGGCCGCCAACGGTGATTTTCCATAGTTGCCGACGCCTCTACCGAATCGCATAAGACTCGGCCATCAGCGCCGACGATTGTGATGCGGGTTACCAACTCGTTCGCTAAGTTTCGGCACAGGAGGTCAAACTCGTGGTTGTCTGAAGGAGAAGGTAGTGCCTTTGCTAATAGGCGAGCTTCAAGCTCGAGCCTTTCACCGAGCGATGACACATAGAAATCCCTAACAACAGTGCTGGAATAGAGATAGAAGCTGGTGAAAAGTAAAGTAACGACGGCGAGATAACTTAAGAAAAATTTTACAACAAGGCTATTCTGCCAAAGCCTTCTCATCGAATTTATAGCCAACTCCTCGTAACGTCAGAATCAACCTCGGTTTGCGATCATCTTCTTCGACCGCTTTACGTAAACGGCGGATGTGGACATCGACAGTCCTGGGTGTCACGAAGGTTTCACCACCCCATACTCGGTCAAGTAATTGGTCGCGGCTCAGGACGCGATTTGAATTTTGGACTAAAAAACGCAGAAGCTCAAATTCCTTGAGAGTCAATCTGATTTTTTGCCCTCGGGCAAAAACCTCGTAAGTCCTATAATCAATCTTCAGCGTCCCTTTATGGTAGGATGGTGCAGTTTCCGCGACTGCAGCGGAAGAGTTCGTGCGGCGGAGAATGGCTCGGACGCGGGCCACCATCTCACGCGGGCTAAACGGTTTTGATAGATAGTCGTCAGCGCCCATTTCCAAGCCGACAACCTTATCCGCCTCTCCGGCTTTAGCAGTCAGCATAAGAATGGGAACCCGTGCCGTATCCGGTCTCTCACGGAGAATTTTGCATAGCTCCAAGCCCGAAAGCCCCGGCAGCATCAGATCCAGAATAATAAGGTTCGGTGTATCGCGCTGTACTAATTTCAGAGCCTGCTCGCCATCTTCCGCTTCCACCACCAGATAGCGCTCTTGCGTCAGATTGTATTGGATGAGTTTCCGTATATCCGGTTCGTCTTCGACGACCACGATTTTTTGACCTATGCTGCTCATAATCAAACCGACGGCGGCAGTTCCTTCATGTGTCGGATACTCTTGCCCTTCACCATGAAGACAACCATCTCGGCAATATTGGTGGCGTGATCGGCGATACGTTCGAGATATTTTGACACGGAACTAATTTTTGTCGCCCTGCTGATGGTTTGCGCATTCTCGATCATGAATGTGAGAATTTCTCGAAATATCTGAGCATTCAACTGATCGACTTCGCTGTCGTCCTTACAAACCCTAAGCGCCAGATCGGTATCCTCGCGAACGAAAGCGTCTAAACTCTGCTGGATCATCCGCTGCGCTATCTGTGCCATGCGCGGTATGTCGATGTACGGCTTTAACTGCGGTTCCTGATTGAGCTCTAGCGCCCGCTCGCATATATTAACCGCCATGTCGCCGATGCGCTCTAAATCGGTTGTGATTTTTAAACCAGTAGTAATGAAACGAAGGTCCCGCCCGGCGGGCTGATGAAGTGCGAGCAAACGGATACAAAGTTCGTCGATGTCGACGTCCAGGCGGTTGACTTCATGATCGCGCTCGATGATGACTTCGGCCAAGGTGGAATCCCTGTCGACCAGTGATTTGACTGCTTTTTGTATCTGATCCTCTACCAATCCTCCCATGTAGAGGATTTCCTCGCGCAGTTTTTTTAGCTCTTCTCCGTACCTTTTATCCGTATGCGCGGTTTGCATTGGCTCCTCCGCTAACCGAATCTTCCCGTGATGTAGTCCTCGGTCTGCTGTTTATCCGGGTTCGTAAAAAGTTTGCCAGTCTCACCATATTCGATGATCTGGCCGAGGTAAAAGAAAGCCGTACGGTCCGATACGCGCGCCGCCTGCTGCATGTTGTGGGTAACAATGACGATCGTAAACGCGTCTTTGAGCTCATGAATAAGCTCTTCGATCTTCGCTGTAGAAATCGGATCCAGAGCTGAACAAGGTTCGTCCATCAACAGTACTTCTGGCTCAACGGCAAGAGCGCGAGCGATGCAAAGACGCTGTTGCTGCCCTCCCGAGAGCTCAGCCGCGCTCTTGTGAAGCGTGTCTTTAACTTCGTCCCACAGCGCCGCCCGCCTCAACGTACTTTCAACAACTTCGTCCAGGTGCTGACGGTCACTGATGCCGATAATGCGCAGCCCGTACACCACGTTTTCATAGATACTTTTGGGGAATGGATTCCACTTCTGAAAGATCATCCCGACCCTTCGACGCAATTGGATGACGTCTGTAGAGGGGCCATAGATGTCCTTGCCTTCTAGAGTGATGCTGCCGGTGACGCGCACATCCGGGATGAGATCGTTCATGCGGTTTAAGCAGCGCAACAGAGTCGTTTTACCACAGCCTGAAGGGCCGATAAACGCGGTAGCCTTTTTCTCGGAGATATCGACTGTTATGGATTTTAGAGCATGCTTAGAACCATAATAGAAATCCAAATCTTTAATTTGGATGATGGGAGACGATGTTTCAGTTACGCTTATCTTTGGCATCGCTCCGTCTCGTTTCATCACAGGCATCTCGCGTTTCAATGTTGCGAATCCTTCCTGCAGAGCCATTGTACCTCCATTCACCTTGTTTTTCACACTTGTACCGGTCACCAGTTGATACGCTTGCGGAACCGGTAACGCAGATAGATCGCAACCGCATTCATCATCAGAGTCATGAACATTAGAACAAGACCGGTGGCGGCGGCATTTAAATGAAACTCTTCTTGGGGGCGTGAGATCCAGTTGAACATCTGTATCGGCATCACGGTAAAAGGCGACATCAGCCATTCGAGAGAGATAAACGGAAATTCAGCTTTGATGGGAGCACCCGGGAGAAACGCGATAAATGTCAGGGCACCGATGGTGATGAGCGGGGCGGTCTCTCCGATCGCGCGAGACAAGGCGATAATCACGCCGGTCAAAATCCCTCCGGTAGAGTAGGGAACAACATGGTCCTTAACCGTTTGCCACTTGGTTGCCCCAAGGGCTAAGGCCGCTTCGCGGATGGTCCCCGGCACGGCCCTGATGGCCTCGCGTGTGGCAACGATCACGATCGGTAGAATCAACAATGCCAAAGTTAGGCCGGCAGTTAAGATGCTATGTCCGAGGCGAAGCTGGTAGACGAACAGGCCCAAAGCCATTAGGCCATATACGATCGACGGGACTCCAGCGAGATTGGCGATATTGATCTCGATTATGGCAGTGAGCCAATTCTTCGGCGCATACTCTTCGAGGTAGATTCCCGCAGCCACTCCCAAAGGAACAGCCGTAAACGCGGTGACGATCATGACTAATATCGTGCCGACCCACGCGGAAAGGATACCGGCCCGGGAGGCAAAACGCGAAGGGAAGGACGTAAAGAACTCCCAAGTAAGTCTGGTTGTTCCATCTATGGCGAGGTCCGCAATAAGCGCCGCCAAGGTAAGTAGGCCAACGAAAGTGGCTAATAGTCCGAACAGGACGAAGAGGCGATCAACCGTTTTGTTGCGGGCGATACGCCCTTGGAGATTCATCCCTTGTCTCATTAGTAAATCTCCCTAAATCTCTTGCGCAGTAGATAGCCACCGATATTGAAGATCAACGTCATCAACATCAAGGTTAATCCTGCGGCGAAGATGCTCTGATAAGCGATGCTGCCGTGCGGCAGATCGCCGAGGCTGACCTGGACAATGTAGGCCGTGATCGTTGCCGCTCCTTCCATGGGATTGAGCGTCAAATTCGGCTGCGTTCCGGCAGCCACTGCCACAATCATGGTCTCACCCACCGCACGGGAGAAGCCCAGCACGTATGCCGAAGCAATGCCCGAAAATGCGGCGGGAAAAAGCACTCTCAGGGCGGTTTGCAACCGAGTCGCGCCCATCGCGTAAGACCCCTCACGGATATGGACCGGCACGGCTCTGATCGCATCTTCGCTGAGCGAGCTGACATATGGAATGATCATGATGCCGATTACGATGCCGGCGCTGAGCATATTGAAGCCAGGCAAACTCGGCAACAAGCGCTGCAATAGTGGCGTTAAAAAAAGCAGAGCAAAGTAGCCGAAGACCACTGTGGGAACCGCGCTGAGGAGCTCCAAAATCGGCTTGAGTATTTCTCTCGTTCGACTACCGGCATATTCGCTGAGATAAATCGCGATAATGGTTCCGAGCGGAAGAGAAACCAGGAGTGCGACCACAGATGTCACCAACGTGCCGGAGACCAGCGGCATGATGCCATAATGCGGATCCGCGAAGAGCACGGTCCACTGGGTGTCCGTTAGAAACTCCACGATCGAAACGTGTTTGAAAAACTGCAGCGACTCGAAAACGAGAACGCCGACGATTCCGATGGTAATCGCCACTGAAGAAAGCGCCGCAAGAAGTAATAAGATCTCGATCACTCGTTCGCGTGCTCGTTGCAAGCGGCGATTCATCGTCGCGGTCTGAACTCGGCTTCTTAAAATGTCAGAAT
>JAICEJ010000115.1 GCA_025924215.1 Candidatus Binatia bacterium | reverse complement strand
CCCGGAACACCGAAGGAGCGGATCAACACTCTGCGCACCGCTTTCGACGCGACGATGAAAGATCAGGAATTTATCGCGGAGATGGATAAGTCGAAGCTGGAAATAAATCCGTTGTCGGGATCCGAAATGGAGAGCATAGTCAAAAAGCTGTTTGGGATGGATGCCGCCAACGTCGCAAAAATCAGAGAGGTCCTAGTTCCTAAAAATTAGCGCCGTGATTGTACGCGTTTAGGACTCGCTCCTTGATGGACAGTCGGTTTGAACTCAGCGGTTGCTGTGCTTTCACCACAGCTTGACCGTTCCAACACGGCGAGGCCGCACGAATTAACGGATTAGCGTGGTTCAACTGAGCTAGTCCCCGAACACTCGGGCGTACATTTCTGCCAGCGCCGGCTCCATGGTTTTAGCTGCGGCGAGCTCGCGCTGAATCGAGGGATCGATTCGCTCGCGGGCCTTGGACGCTAGAGCTAGAGCTTCTTGTTCGTTGATACCTGTTAGTCGACCGGATTCGACGACTATCTCGCCATTAACAATCACCGTATCTACCGAACTGCCGTTTTCACAAAAAACTAGCTGACCCGCAAGATCGTTAAGCGGAGTGAACGCCGGCGTATCGCGACGCAGCAAGGTAACATCGGCCAGTTTGCCTGTCGCGAGCACGCCGGCATCGAGGCCGAAAGCGCGCGCGCCATTAACCGTGGCCATCATCAGCGCCTGACGCGGCGAGGTCCATTGAGCGAAGTCAGTTCCTGCCTGGTTGTGAATCAACGCCGATAAACGAATCGCATCGAACATGTTCTGGCTGTCATTGGAGGCCGCGCCGTCGGTACCGAGTGCAACGCGGGCGCCCGCGGCCAAATATCTCTTAACCGGCGCCAAGCCGCTGCCGAGGCGTAGGTTGCTTGCCGGATTGTGAACCGCTGTCACACCGCGGCCGGCAAACAATTCGACGTCGCCTTCGTCAATCCAAATCGAATGGGCCAATGAAAGATTCGAGTCCAACACGTTTAGCGATTCCAAATGTTGCAACAGAGACGTGCCGTATAGTTGTCGTCCCATGAGTTGCTGCGCCTTGGTTTCGGCTAGATGAATATGCATCGGCAGGCTTTTCCTTCGAGACATCTGCGCCGATTTGACCAATAGCTCATCGGTGCAACGCTGGACGGCCGAGGGGCCGGGACATGCGGTGGTCAGTTTATCCGGAGCATGAAATGTCTCGATGAAGGCTTCGCAGTCGTCGAGCCACGCTTGGGTTGCCTTGGCTTCGCTTTGACTCATTCGCTTGATCTCGTCACCCACAGCCGCGGCTCCGCTACCGAGCGGAATGGTTTCTTCATAATTCCGGTCAGAGAGAGTCAATGCCACAACGTGGCGCAATCCCAAATCGCGCATTGCCTGAATCGCCGCGCCGGCGCCCATGAAGCGGCAGGCTTGATTGCCAAAGAAATGATCCAGGACAGTAGTGGTTCCGGTCTTAAGCATCTCCATCCCGCCGAGAAGCGCGCTCGCATAAAAATCTTCCTCGCGCATATCTCTGAGCGATGCCCGGTAGTAAGCGCGCCAAATTTCTAACGGCTTGCTCGGCATCATGCCTCGGACCAGATTGGCGGGCGAATGGCAGTGCGAATTGATCAGCCCGGGCATCGCGATCAAGCGGCCGCCCTCGATTGACCGCTCAAACGGGCCAGACGGCGCCAATGGAGCGGGACCGACGTAGGAAAGTCGGTTGCCATCGATGACAATCGAACCAGGCGCGATAATTTCGAATTCTTCATTCATGGTAACGATGCAAACACCGCGGATCAGTAACTTCATTTTGTCCTCGTAGATCTCTGACTCTCAGAGATCCTTTCTTAGCAGCGCAGTGATCCGGTGGAACGATATCGTTTTACTGCGCCTCTTCGTCTGCGCGGCGACGCCATCATCGGCTATGTTGAGAGTTCCGGCAAATCCGTTCGCATGTGGGGGCTCGAAACCCCGGTCTCTTCAAACTC
The DNA here is from genome assembly GCA_025924215.1 of Candidatus Binatia bacterium. Lineage (GTDB taxonomy): Bacteria > Desulfobacterota > Binatia > UBA9968 > UBA9968 > WHTF01. Next base: position 9,660 of record JAICEJ010000115.1, on the reverse strand, counting down.
ATGGCAATCGATTCGCAATCGCGGTGCTCGAGCAAGGCACCTCTGCTTCATTCGATCTTGGTGCTGGTATAGATAGATATGCGTGATTGCGGTAAGAGCCCAACCCCCGAGGCTCGATAGCGCGGGCACAATCATCGCAGCGAATATAGATCTCCCGAGTCGACACAAGTAGACGAACGAATACGTTAGATCCCGGAGCTCGTGATCTAAACTAGTTGGGGCTCGCGCGACGCCGCTGCGGAGCTAAATCTTTCCCTGCGACCTGAGATGATCGATGCGCTCTCTGATGATCTCACCCAAATCAGTTGTGGGCAGGCCGTCAGCAATTTGTAATGAATCGGCGCCCAATTGAGCCAACTTTTCGTTCAAGCTCTGCAGTCCCGAGCGGATGCGATCATAGTCCTGCAGATATTGACGGCAAGCGAGGATATTATCATCGATCTCATCCAGGCATTTTGCCAGCCTTTGACTTTCCTCGCCAAAAGATTGGCGTAAGTGCTCGACGTTGGCCTGAATGATCTGCTCTTCCACCGGCCGTATCTGTTTGGTGATCTCGCTTTTCATGTCTTGCAGCGCTTGCAGTAGCCTCTCGTACGATTGTTCCTCTCGCATTAGATCCTCCGGCATTAGAATTCTTGGCTGCTTCATGGCGATGTAATGATGCGCCATGCACTCCGATACTCTTTTCTGGATCAAGGTGAGCGCCGCTCGTGTCTCCCGGATCTTCTTCTCCAGCCGCGCTTCATCGGCCAGCAACTTGGCCAGAAGCTCCACGGGCCTCGTTGATATCGTCATGGATTGGTTGTTTCGAAGATGCAGAATGGATGAAAGCGGCTGTCCGCTCCCGCACTCAATTACGGAATTCTTTTATCCACTCCGTTGAAAAACTTCAAGGAGGAAAAAACTGCCTTGGGAGAGAAACGATCGGGTGTCGCCGGCCCGTGATGCCACCGCAATCGATCCATTTATGATCGTTGCAAGATCCGAAAGGCTAGTTGACGGTAGAATGGGAAAGGTTAAATGGTCGAGGAGAAAACTCGACGGTTAGTCTTTTGGTGGTTCATTCTTCTGAGAGAGCTGTCGCTTCCACCCCAGCGTTCGCGCTTGGGCAGCAATATGCTCGGCCTCCTCGATCATTCCTTTTTGTTGATAGAATATGGAGAGGCTGGTGTGCGCTAGTTCGTCATCTGGCGCAACTTCGACGAGCTTCTTGCCGATTTCGATGGCTTCGTCTAGTTTCTCCTGATGCGAGTAGGTCATCGCTAGCGCATGCAACGCATCCGTATAGCTGGCATCTTCGTCAAGGGCGTGCTGAAACGCGGCAATCGCGTCATCGAACTTGTCCTCCGCAAACAGTTCCATACCCCTGTTGTAAGATTCTTCTTTGCTCATGACTGCGCTTAGATGTTTTTGGAATCGATTCGAGCCGTTGCTTCAGGCGAACCGGTCGGAGGCTGTGGGTGGATCCGTTCAGGTCTACATTGCTGGAGCAGCGCCTTTTTGAGCAACGCGGGGTTCACAGGTTTCTTGAAAATTACCCCCTGCAATCCTTCAAGGCAACTTCGTTTGATAATATGATCCTTATCGTAATTGAAAGCCGTCATTAAAATCACCGGCAGATTCGGCGCGCTCTTCTTGACGTATTGATAGAGCTGGTATCCATCAATATCGGGCATGACAACGTCACTTAGAACTAAATCGAACCCGCCGCGCTCGAGCCACTGCATTGCGTAAACACCCGATGCAGCGGTTTCCACCTGGCAGTCTTCTGCCTCCAAGAGGTCTCTCAAAGACTGGCAAATTCCGGCATCATCATCGACGATCAAGATCTTGAGGCCGCGCAGTGGATATCGTTCGTCTGGTTTTGGCCGCTCACAACCTTTGCCGTCCAACCCGGTGCGCAGATCCGTCATCATCTTGCCGGACAGATATTCCTTAGTTCCGTACTCGCCCTCGTCGGCCATTTGGCTAATTCGCGCAGTGATGTCCTGGATCCTTTTCACCTGAGACGCGACAGAAACCAAACGGTCTGATTCGATAAGATAATCTTCGTCAGTAGCAACTCGTTCAACGTACTTTTGCAGAAGTTCTACCTGGTTGACCAGCACTTCCAATGAGTTGTTGACTTCGTGCGACACGCCGATAGCGATCTCGGCCAACGTGACGAGTTGATCACGGCGCCGAATGTCCCGTAAATCTTTGGCAAAACCGATGGAGCCGATTTCCTGGTCATTTTCGTCGTAGATGATGGACGCGGAGATCGCAACAGGAATACACTCGCCTTTTTTTGTTTTGAATGTAGTTTCGAAACTTCTGACTCTGCCTAGACCTTCGCCGGCGCTGGCTCGCATCGCAGCCATTACCCGGCGCGCCTCATTCAATGTCGGGTAGATCTCCAAAACGCTTTTGCCCAGCACTTCTTCATGCGAAAAGCCCAGGTTTTGCCGGGCTCCATCATTGTAGAACGTGATGACGCCGTGTTTGTCTACCGAGATGATGATATCAGGACAACTCTCGACGAGCTTCTGGAAATATTGTACAGGTAGGGGCATACTGACGCCGAGTCGAATAGCTCTATGATAGGTCGAACGCCGACGTCATTGCAAGAGCCCCCGACTCATCATTTGTCAAATCCCAAACTTAAATCATAAACGCAACTTGTCTAATGCAGCAGACCAAAGATACCAGGCAACTCACCTGGCTTCTCGCCTGGGCGGTCGTGTTCTGCGACATCGGCACCTCGGTCTACTATGTGCCGGGAATCCTCTACGGCAATGTCGGTGATGACACGCCCTTCTTTGTCTTACTGACTACCATCGGCTTCATTCCCCTGGCGCTGAAATATATTGAGATAAGCTGGCGCAATCCGGAAGGCGGCGGCGTGGTGTCCATCGCAACCAAAGCTTTGGGGCCGATGTGGGGCTGTCTGGGCGGCATGTTGATCACCACCAGTTATTTTTTAACAGCTGCTATTTCTGCGGTCTCTGGATTTCACTACATCGGCAGCGTAGTTCACTTAATCAACGCCAATATTGTTCTGTTTGCATGCATCGGTCTGTTGGCCTTGGCTCTTTTGAATATAGTGGGAATTCGCGAGAGCGCCACCGTGGCGCTGGTGATGGCCGTAGCGGCGCTTGCGGTCGATCTTATCGTGATCGCGATATCGTTCTGGCAGTTCTCGCCTGCTCAGTGGTGGCAAGCGCTACGCAGCTTTGCGCCGGGACGGACCCTTTCGTTTAGAGAACTTCTAGTTGGGTTTGGCGCGGCTTGGCTGGCGTTCTCGGGTTTGGAAAGCATCAGCCAGCTTAGTCCGAACATGCGCTTTCCGCTCAGGCGAACTGCGAAATGGGCTATGATGGGAGTTATCATTACGACTGTGATCACCTCGCCCCTGCTCACGCTGCTATCGATCAATTTGCTTCCAGCCGAGATTAAGGCTACCGAGAGCGAACGATTTATTTCTGAAGTTGCCTTGGTCTCGGGCGGCTTCGGCCTTAGCTTCGCCGTCGTTCTCAGCGCATCGACGTTGCTCTTGTTTGCGGCCAATACCGCCATCATCGGCGCCTACCATATTTTCCTGGCACTGACTAATCTTGGCTTCCTGCCGCGCGCGATCGCGCTGCGAAGCGCTACTTTTCGTAGTCCTCATATCGCTATCGGCATTGCCACCACTGTCCCCATCGTGGTCATTCTCGCAACCCAAGGTGAGCTTGCCCTGTTGGGTGAAATGTATGCGTTCGGACTGCTCGGCGCATTCGTTTTTTCATCTCTCAGTCTCGATGTCATTCGCTGGCGACTAGGCCGGCGCGACCTTGGCTTCTGGGTCGGAGTACTAACCACGTCTGTCATCCTAATTGCGTGGTGTATCAATCTTGTCGAAAAAGAACTGGCCACCCTATTTGGCGGAGTCTTAACCGCAGTGGGTATGAGCGTGGCCGTAGGCGTTCGCCGTGCCTGGTTTTTGGATCTGCTTCATAAAGTTCCTTGGATCGAGCGCCTTCAGGCGCGCGCCTATATGGCATCAGAAGCTCTGGTGGATGAAGAGTTAAGAGGCCTGGTGACTTTAGCCGACGCTGTTGAGCTTAAAGACCTTTATCCGTCGTCAACGCTGCTGGCGGTTCGGGGAGAAAACCCTCGGCTCGTCCAGGAAGGCATTCGGCGCGCCAAAGGCATGGGCGAGACCGCTCTGTATTGCGTGTACGTGGAGGAATGGCCGGGTCTCTTCGCCGGCGATACGCCGCACCGGCCCAGTGATGAAGGAGTGATTACCTTACGTTCCGCTCTGCAGGAGATTCGCGGCAAAGGCCTCGAAGCTATCCCTATCTGGACCGTTTCTTACAATGCTGCCGAGGCCATCGCCAACGCAGCTAAGGCGCTCGACGTCGATGCCGTCGTTATCGGCGCGTCTCAACGCTCGGCTTTTTATCACATGCTGCGCGGTCACGTAGTGAAAGGGCTGATGAAAAAGCTACCCCATGATTGTCATTTGATGATCGTCAACTAGGCTCCGCTACGGCCATCTCTTCGCTGGCTCGAGCCGAGCTTTCGATCAAACGATGCGATTCTTCGATGCCGAGGTAACGATCGATCATCGAATGACCTAGATACAGTAAAGGGGTAACTGCGACGGCGATCATCATCTTGTAAGAATAGTTTGTTCCCGCAACGATAAAGAATTCCTCGGTCTTGACCTTGCCGGGCAGCCAAAACGCGATCCCAATGATGACGATGCTGTCGATGAGTTGCGAAACCAGAGTTGAGCCCGTCGCTCGCAGCCAGAGATGTTTGCCCCCGGTTCTGTGTCGCACCAGCCAAAATACGCCGACGTCGACCAATTGACTTATGCCAAACGCAATTATGCTGCCGACGATAATCCAAAGAGACTGACCGAAAACCGCCCGAAACTGCGTGTCGTTAACCGGTGAAAAAGATGCCGCGGGAACTTGAATCGAAAGGTAGAGAACGACGAAGGCATAGGCAATCAGGCCGATCGTCGTCAATGTGAGCCGGCGAACTCCGTCGCGGCCGAAGTATTCATTGATCAGGTCCGTAGTGATAAACACCACCGGCCAGGGAATCACGCCAATGCTCATGGTAAAGGGACCTAGAGTAAAGAGCTTACCGCCGGTGAGTTCACCGAGAATCGCATTGGTTACGAAAAATCCGGCGAGAGCGAGATAGACAATATCTCTTCTGTTCGCCACATCCACAACGGCTCTGTTCACGATTTCCCCAAACTGCGCGATTTATCCTGATATCAAGTTGAATAAGCTCTCGCCCAATCAAGCTCACGTTTCTACGACTGAATGACACAATTACTTCATGCCCAGATTGTTCAAAAAACCTGACTTCGCCAACGAATCGACAAAAGAGTTATCAAAGAAATCTTTAGGATCGGCGTTCTTTGCGTTGGGAAATTCTTTCTCGTCAAGATATTCGAACTGAGCTCGAATGGCCTCCAGCCGTACGGCGAGACTCATTGCCCAATAGGGCGCGAAGGCCTCGTAAGTCCCGTCGACGGTCGCCGGATCGTCGATTTTTCCATATTTGCTAATAGCCTTTTTAGCGATTGCGGGATCTTTTCTTGACGTTACAACACCCTCGGCGATCGCTTTTAAGAATGCATAAACTGTGTTGGGGTTGTTCTTCAAATATTTCTCGGTCGTGCCATACGCAACTTGGAACGCCGGAATATTGAGCTTTCCGATATCGACTAAAAGATTGAGCCCCGCTTCTTTCGCTTTGAGCGTGTTGGGCGCGGACAAGGTTCCGGCAGAAGTTTTCCCGCCGAGGACCGAGCTAAGAATCGCCGGAACGCTCTGCACGTAGAGAATTTGCACATCTTTGTCCGGCGCCAAGCCGTTTTTCTTCAAGGCTTCACGGGTAGCGGTATCCAATGCCGCCCTGGGTGTGCTCGCTGCAATGGTTTTTCCTTTCAGATCTTTGATTGACTTGATCTCCTTCGCTCCCCAGATCTGAAAGACCAACTGCTGCATAGTGCCGCCGAAATACTTCACCTGACCACCCCGCAATCGGGCATTGATCAAGTCCGGGCCATCGGTATAGAAGTCCGCCTCTTCTGATATCACCGCCTGCGCCGACACTTGCGGCGTCAGGAGTTGCAGGCTGGCATTCAATCCGTATTTCTTAAACAGTCCCGCTTCGTAGGCAACCCAAATCGGGGTAAAAGCGCCGCTGGGTTGAGCATAGGTAACGACGACATCCGTTTTTTCCGGCTTACCTCCGAGTTCCGCGGCAAACGATCGGCCCGACGCTACGCTCAACATCAAAGCAAATAAAACAGAGCATCTCGGAGTTTTTTTTACTATGCGGTGCCTATCCATAATATCTCCTCGCCTACTTTCACAATCTATACTTGCGCAGACGTAACGCCGGCCATCCTCGAGTCCAAGAGTTTGAGTTCAACGGTCGAGTTTCCATTCCATACATTTTCACTCAGTCTGTAAACTAGGTCGACCATCGCACCAGGCCGCGCCGCAAAGTCTTCTTTTACGCCAAACGCAACGCCGCTGACAAATCGCCCTGCCTGCCTAAAGCGAAAGCGTGCTCCCAACGGGAAGTCCTTCCGTTCACAAACTTCGATTCCTCGGCTTATAAAAATTGGTTCAGGATTGCCCACACCGAATGGTTTCAAAACATCTATCTCGCGCATGAGTGGATGACCGATTTCAGCAAAATTGAGCTGAGCATCGATTTCCAAGAACGGCACCAAAGCTTCGTCCGAGAGCACAGCGCGCGCCGCTTCATCGAAAGCCTCGATGAAGCTCGGAAGATTCTCCTCTTTGATCGTCAGGCCGCCGGCATACTCATGACCGCCGAATTTTTCCAGGAGATAGCCGCAGCGACGAAGTCCCTCCACCATATGAAAGCCGCGGATGCTGCGCGCCGATCCCTTCCCTTCGCCCCCCTGAAAACCCAGCACTATAGTTGGACGATGAAATCTCTCCACCACCCGGGAAGCGACAATGCCGAGCACACCAGGATGCCAGCCTTCGCCGCTCAAGACTAATGAATATCGCCTGCGCTCAATGACTTTCCCGGCCTGTTCCAGGGCAGTTTGCAGCACCTCCGCCTCCATCGCCCGCCGCTCGCGATTATGCGCGTCAAGCTCCTGAGCGATGCGCAGCGCCACTTCGGGCGATTCTGTCGTGAGCAGTTCGATGACTTTGATGGCGGCGTCCATCCGTCCGGCGGCGTTAATACGTGGTCCCAACTGAAAACCTACCTGCCCAGCAGTGACATCGCCCGTAGCGAATCCGGCGATTTGCTTCAACGCGATAACCCCCGGCCGCGTTGAAGATCCGAGCGCTGTCAAACCGCGCTTAACCAGAGTACGATTTACGCCCTTGAGCGGCACCATATCGGCTATAGTCCCCAATGCGACGATATCGAGATGGCGACGAAGATCGGGATCACCGGAAGCGCGGAACCAGCCTGCATCACGGAGCCGCGCCCGCAACGCAATCACCACGTAGAAAGCTAAACCTGCGGCGCAAAGTCCTTTGTCGGGGAACGCGCAATCGTTGCGGTGTGGGTTGACCACCGCTATCGCTGGAGGAAGTTGCTCAGGCGGTTGATGATGATCGACGATAACGATATCGACGCCAATTTCATTCGCCGCAGCAACTTCCTTGAAGTTTGATATTCCCGAATCGACCATCACCACCAGCCGAACGCCGCGCTCTTTGAGCCGCCGCAATCCTTCGATGTTAAGGCCGTAGCCTTCCTCGATCCGGTGAGGAACATAGAAGATCGCTTCGACGCCGATTTCGCGCAAGAATGAGACGAGCACCGACGCCCCGGTGGTGCCGTCAACGTCGTAGTCGCCCCAGATGCTGATTGATTCTGATGCCTGAATCGCGCGAACAATCCGGTCCACCGCAGCATCCATGTCGGCCATCAAGAACGGCGATGGCAGATCGGAACGGAGGCTGGAAGAAAGATAGCATTTAGCGGCTTCAATCGCGGTGAGATCGCGCAGCGCAATCACGCGAGCCAACAGCGCCGATAGCTTAAGCTCGTCACAACATCGGTTGACGAAGGCTTGATCAGGCTGTCTAAGAATCCATCTTTTCCGGAGTTCCTCGTGCATAGTTGTCATGAAGCAAAGGATAGGAGAGAAATGGACAGCGGTCGGTTGGCCTCAGTATTCAACGGGCAGTTGAACCATTGGAGTTCTGGTGTCGATTGTTCCTATCACCAGATTATTTTTTCACGGGCTTCTTCTTCCACATTAAGATCACTGGACTGGCAATGAAGATGGTCGAATAAACACCGGAGATAAACCCCACCAAGAGAGTAAAAGCGAACGGGCGGATCACCGCGCCACCCAGGAGGTAAAGAGAAACAAGCACAAGAAGGGCTGTGCCCGTGGTCAGAATGGTTCGGCTGAGAGTTTCATTGATGCTGATATTGATGATGCCCTCGAGGGTTTCTCGCTTGATCTTGCGCATGTTTTCTCGAATACGATCGCAGATCACCACCGTATCATTGACGGAAAACCCGACAATCGTCAGCAGCGCCGCGATGATTGTCAGGTCAAATTCGTAATTGGCTAACATAAGAGCGCCCACGGCGACGAGAACGTCGTGCGCCAAAGCAATCACGGCGCCGATACCGAATCGAAGATCGAAACGAAACCAGATGTATATACCCATCATAATCGTGGCGACGATAACCGACAACGCGCCGCGTTGGCGCAGATCTTCGCCGATTTTCGGGCCCACGGATTCGATTCGACGCACCTCGAATTGGTCAGCGCCGAACTGATCGGTTAAAACTTTTTTGATCTGCTCACCGAGCACGCCGATCTCAACCGAGGTCTGGTCTAAGCGAACAAGGTACTCGTTCGAGCCGGGTTGACCAAAGTCTTGTATAACGCTTCCACCGAGATCCATTTTTTCGAAGGCCTGACGAACGTCCGGTATGGTCACGTTTTGCTGAAACTTGAGGTGCACCATCGTACCACCCGCAAAGTCGACCCCTAAATTAGGACCCTTCACAAACAGCATGGCCAAAACGGCAAGGTTTAGGATCGTCGAGATGATAATGGCAATCTTACGGTAGCGGGTAAATGGAATCTTTAACCCAGGTCTGATGAGCTCCATACTTCCTCAAATGCTGACCCGCGCGAGCTTGCGAGAATTCGCGCGATAATCGTAATAAATCCGGGTCAGGTAGACCGCGGTGATTACTGTGGTGAGAATACCGACGCATAGAGTAACGGCGAACCCTTTGATGGGGCCGGTGCCGAATTGAAACAAGATCACGCCGGAAAGAAAAGTCGTAACGTTGGAATCCAGGATAGCCGGGAGCGCATTCTGGTAGCCTGCCTCGACAGCCGAACGCGGCGCGCGTCCGGCTCGAAGCTCCTCGCGGATGCGCTCATTGATCAAAACGTTGGCGTCCACGGCCATGCCGACGGTGAGAACGATACCGGCGATACCGGGCAGGGTTAAGACTGCTTGGAAGCCGGCCAGAATTGCAATGAGGAACAGGACATTGAACAGCAATGCCAACACCGCGACCACGCCCGCGCCCTTGTAGTAGGCGATCATGAAAACGATCACCAAGGCGCCGCCAACGATGAAAGAATTGACCCCTTGTCGGATGGAGTCTTGGCCAAGCGATGGGCCCACT
>JAICEJ010000114.1 GCA_025924215.1 Candidatus Binatia bacterium | reverse complement strand
TTCTCGCTCTGCCGCTTCGGCCGTGATGTAGCCTTCGATCACGTCCCACCGCACCTTTTCAGCATCGCGCTCGAATGGATGACCATAGCCGCCGCCGCCGGGTAAGTTGATGTGAACGAAATCCCCTGGTTTGAGATCGACAAGCGCTTTCGCATGAAGACGCGTTCCATCGCCCAAAAAAACCTCTCCGGTAGCTCCGGGCTGCCCGCCCAAGAGGCCGGGCGCAGGGTAGACCGTTCGGTCGGCAATGGAACTGACACTCCATTTACCCTTGCCGCGCCGGGTGAACTCGGTTAATTGTCCGAGGCCGCCGCGCCATTTACCGCTGCCGCCCGAATCAGGACGAAGTTGGCGGCGCTGCAAAACCACCGGCGAGAGACTTTCGATGATTTCAGCCGGAACTCCGGCAACCCCACTGGGAAAACCGACTGCATTCAAGCCATCCTTTGAAGGGCGGGCGCCGGTGCCGCCGACTTGAAACAGCGTCAAGGTAAACGGCGGATTCTGTCCTCGCCACACGCTCAGCCAAATGGGATCGGCTCCAGGCGCCATCAAACGTCCCGGCATCGCCCCCGAGAGTGCCGCGAAAATCGCGCTGGGGATAAAGTGACCGATTACTTGGCGGCTCGCCACCGGCGCGGGCTCCAGTGCGTTAAGAATACTTCCCGGTGGCGCGCTGACATGCACCGGCCGGAAACTGCCTTCGTTGTGCGGCACGTCGGGACAAATTGCCGCCTTGATAGCGAAACTGGCGTAAGCATGAGTGTAGTTGAGCACTACGTTAATGCCGCGGGTGCTTTGTGGCGAAGAGCCGGTGAAGTCGATGAAGATCTCGTCTCCCTTCACCTTCACCTGGCAGCGAACCACAATCGGTTCTTCGAAACCATCACTCCAGGTTTCGTTGCTCCATTCGCCGCTTGGCAATTTAGCGATTTCCGCGCGCACTGCAGTCTCGGAACGGCGGATGATCTCGTCGGCGACCGGGTCGATGCTGTCGAGCTCGAATTCTTCCATCATTTCGAGAAGCGCGCGGCCGCCGGCATCGTTGCAGGCGGTTTGCGCGTAAAAATCACCGATGACTTCATCAGGCTGTCGTACATTCGTACGAACAATCTGCATCAGTATCCGATTGGGCTCGCCCCGATCAAACAACTTCATGATTGGAATTCGTAGCCCCTCTTCAAAAACCTCGCGCGCTTCAGCGGAAAGTATCCGGCCGCCGATATCGGCGCTATGACAAGTATTCGCAAACAACGCGACCAGTCGATCCTGCTTAAACACCGGCGTGGTAATCGTGATGTCGTTGATCTGACCAGCGGTTTGCCATGGATCATTGGTAATCAAAACGTCGCCCGGGGAGAGCCGGTCGACTGGAAAAGCAGCAAGAAAGTGCTGCATCGATGTTGCCATTGCGTTGATGTGGCCCGGTGTGCCGCTCAGAGATTGCGCGATCATTCGCCCTTTGGTGTCGAACAAGCCGCACGCTAAGTCCTGACTTTCCCGCACGATGGTGCTGAAGGCGGTACGAATCAGCGCATCCTGCTGCTCGTTTGCCACGGAAAGAAAACGGTTCCAAATCACCTCCAGAGTGATCGGATCGATGGTTTTATCCTTCATTAGCTAGTTCCACCACAATCTGCAGCCGCTCGTCCACCCGAGCGCGTCCCCGCGCACCGACAATCAAAGTGGACTCGCGTTCCTCAACGATCGCGGGTCCGGCAAACGTCATTCCTGGCTTCAGGGCATAACGGTCGTAGACCGGAGTTTCGGCATAACCGCGCGCAGAAAAGTAGGCCGGGCGGGATCCCTTGATGAAATTGCCCGCTCTCATTGATTCGCGCTGCAACTTCATATTCAGTTGCGGTTGCGGGCCCCGGGCAACCACGCGCCAATTAATGATTTCGAGCGGCACGTCAGGTCCTTTGCGGCCGTACAGCGCTTGGTAGGTATTTTCGAATGTCGCAATGACTGTCTCTAAATACTTCACCCCCAACGTCCCATCCGGCAGAGACACCGAGACTTCGTGCCCCTGCCCCACATAACGCATGTCTGCAGTACGTTGGTACGAGATATCTTCTTCCGACAGTCCAGAGCTTTCCAATACTTTTCGCCCCTCTGCCGCCATTTCGTTAAGCAAGCTGTTAGCGAATTGCCAGTCTTGCTCGTCCAAACGACTGTATGCACTGCGGACAAAATCGAAAGCTAGCGGCGCGGCGAGTAAACCGAACGTCGATCCCACGCCTGCGCCGACCGGAGAAATCAGCGCCGGCAGCCGGAGGATCTCGGCCACACCGTAGCCATGAACCGGGCCGGCGCCACCGAACGCGTACATCGGCAGCCGGCGCGGATCTTTGCCCCTTTCTCCTAAATGGGCGCGCGCCGCGTTGGCCATATTCTCATTGACAATTTGATGAATGCCCCAGGCGACTTGTTCCACAGTCATACCGAGTCGCCGGCCAAACCGCCCAAGAGCGTTGCGCGCGGCATCGACGTCCAGCTGCATCTTACCGCCGAGAAAATAGCGCGCATCAAGGTAGCCGAGAATCAGATCGGCATCGGTAACCGTTGGTTCGGTGCCGCCTTGTCCGTAACAGACCGGCCCCGGATCGGCGCCGGAACTTTCCGGACCCACTTTCAGAAGCCCGAGAGAATCGATTCGCGCCATACTGCCGCCGCCGGCGCCGATCTCGATCATATCGATCACCGGAATGCGCACAGGTAGCCCGCTGCCTTTTCTGAACCGATAAACCCGATCCACCTCGAATTCATGAGTCTTGAGCGGACGGCCATCCTCAATCACACAAAGCTTCGCGGTGGTGCCACCCATGTCAAACGATAGCAAATCTCGGTGACCGGAAAGCACGCCCGCCTGCGCCGCAGCGAGTGCGCCTGCCGCCGGGCCGGATTCAAGCAGCCGCACCGGGAAACGTGACGCAGTATCTCGGGTTGCGATCCCGCCGCTCGAGAGCATCACAAAGAAGCTTCCACTAAAACCGATCGCCTTTAACCGCGCCTCCAATTGCGCGAGATAATCCGACACTCGCTCCTGGACGTAAACATTTGCCAGGGTCGTGCTGGTGCGCTGGAATTCGCGGATTTCAGCAACGACTTCCGAGCTGAGCGAGACACGGATTTGCGGCGCGACTTCTGCAACGATTTCGCCCGTACGGCGTTCGTGAGCCGGATTGCGGTAGCTGTTGAGATAGCTGATAGCGATGGCTTTGACTCCTTTGTCGCGCAACTCTGTGACCAACTGGCGCACGAAGTCTTCATCGAGCGGTTGCAACACACTGCCGTCGGCGGCCATCCTTTCCGGGACATCGAAACGCAAGTGGCGCGGCACCAGCGGTTTAGGCAATTCCAAATTTAAGTCGTAAAGCTCGTAACGGTGCTCGCGACCGATCTCGACGGCGTCGCGGAACCCCGATGTTGTTAGCAAGGCTGTAGGGGCGCCTTTACGTTCGATCAGCGCGTTTGTCACCAACGTGGTGCCATGAATCAAGGTGCCGCGCTGCTGGGGGTTTACACTGCCGTTCTGTAGCGCCGGCTTCAAAGCATTCTCCACCGCCAAGCTGGGATCGCCGGGAGTGGTTAAGGTCTTGCCGATCACCGCAGCGCCGTCTTCACCCACCAGCAGCATGTCGGTAAACGTGCCGCCAATATCGATGCCCACCCGATACATAACTCAATATAGAATCTGCGTGCCCCAGCGTTGGTTCACCCACTGCTCAGGAGCAGCTTTCCTGACTTGTAAATTGAACCTAGATTGGATTGTCACTGCGCAAACAAATCCAACAAGCGTTGGGTTTGATGCGCCGCCGCCGGTCTTAGGAGAGGGATTTGTACGCCGGCATCACGATACTGCTGCACTCGCTTTCGTACTTCTTCCGGCGTGCCACTGGCGGTCATGCCTTCCACATAGGAATCCGGAATCGCCTTGATCAGCCCGTCCATGCCGCCCTCGGCATGTGCCTTCTCGAAAAGCGGAATGTCTTCCTTTCTGATATAGGGCTCGCCGACGCGCATTTTCGGCGCTGCGATAAACGAAATCTGCACCGGATCAAGCTTGGTCGCAACTTCCCATCTGACCGCATCGAGAGCCTTCTTATGATCGTCTTCCACGGAACAGTTGATGATCTGCGCAACTTCGAAGCGGGAAAAGTCTCGCCCGCCTTTTTCCGCCGAATCCTTAACAATTTTTAACGCATTGACGGTGTATTCCGGTGAGCACACCGCGTTGAGAACAACTCCGTCGGCAATCTCTCCTGCCAAACGCAAGCCAACTGTCGCGGTGGCGGGAAGATAGATTGGAATGTTTGAACGAATCGGCTTCCATCCCAAACCGACATTATCAAAATTTACATACTTACCATGGTACGAGCACTTCTCGCCTTTGAGCAGCAAACGAATTGATTCGACATAATCCCTTAGCACCTCCGTAGGCGTCGCCCCGACATCCTGAGGCAAAGCATGAACGCGCGCATGGCTTTTAGTGCAAGCTCCAGGTGCGATGGTCATGCGCCCGCCGGTCAATTCGTCCAAAGTCGCCAGCGACTGCGCCATCACTACCGGACCGCGCAAGCGAACGATTTGAGTAGTTCCTAACTTCAGCTTTTTTGTCGCCAAGCCGATTGCGGCAAGCGAGCTCACCGAGTCGCGCATCAACTCGATGGTCTCCGAGAAAAAAGCCATCTCAAAGCCGCGATCCTCAGCCTGCTGCATGACCTCGGCCATCTCTCTGACATTGGTAAACTTGCCGTACCCGAGTGCGTAACCCACTCTACCTTGCGCCATCAAAAGCTCCTTCCAAATATTGCATCCGATTCCGGTGATCGGAGTCGAGCAAAATTATAGTCTGATTCCTAGACGAACGCGACTGGACTGTCAACGCAGGGGAATCTTCTTGGGCGGAAAAGAAGGCCGAAATACAGCGAGGCCCATTGGGCTCATGAGATGAACGTGCAGCTTTGCCAATTAGCGGCGGGTGGGTTGTCCGAACCATTCGGTTTGGATACGAATCCTCCCCGCCAGCACTGCACCTTCTACTTCACTTTCATATTCCATCCATAAATACGTTCGCTCGGTAACGGTCGATAGTCGACGTTTTTGGCCATGCCAAACAGGAGCTGGTGACGCCAGAGAAAATGCGCCGGTGCTTCTTCCGTGATGAGGCTCATCACTTGGCCGAGAATTTTCTTGCGTTTCGCCGGATCAAAGGCTTGCCGCTCCGCGGAGAGTAGTTCGTCCACCTTCGGATTCGAATATCCAATACGAGGCGATCCTCCGGTCTCAAAATATTGAGATAAAGCGGCGCTAGGATCAACTACGCCGCCGCGACCCATGTAATAGAACGGTACCTTGCCATTTTGCACGTTGGCCCAAAGCGTCGCCCATTCCGGGGTCAAAAGCTTGGTCCTGATGCCTACCGCGTTGAGCATCGGCACCATCGCCTCAGTCAGCTGTTTGTCCAACGTGTATCGCCCTACGGGAGTTTGCAGTTCCACATCGACTCCGTTGGGATAACCCGCTTGCTTTAGCAGTTCCTTGGCTTTTTCCGGGTTGTAGGTGTACTTCGGTTGCAGATTGGGGTCGTAGCCGTATTGCCCGACACCAATAGGTCCGTCGAGTCGCGACGCTTCTCCGCGGAGAATCGTCTTGATCAGAGTGTCCCTATCGATCGCATAAGCCACCGCCTGGCGCACCAGCTTGTTATCCCAAGGTTTGACCTTCGGCATCATCCCCAAAAACATGATTTCTGCGGTATGAAAAGTGGTGATCTTATGATTAGGGCTTCTCTCGACTCTCTCCCGTAAATGAGGCGGCACGAACTGCGCAATCTGGATTTCGTTATTGAGCAAGGCGGTAACCCGCTGTTCGGGCTCCCGCATGATGCGAAAAACAATTTCGTCAGGAGCCTGTTTGTATTGTTTCCAAATCGGATGGCTGGGATCTTTGCCGATCACCAGCCGCTGCCCGGGAATTAGCTCGCGAAACTTGAACGGACCGGCGCCTATTGGGTGTTGGCGATCAGCAATCTCCGGACCGTATTTGTCGTAGATCGCCTTGTTGGTAATCATGATCCGATCAAAGAGATAATCGAGCAGCGGAGCGGTCGGCTCCTTAGTGGTAATTTTCACAGTGTACTTATCGATGACCGACTCGCTGGCGATGGCTGCGATGTTCTGGCGCTGCTTGCTTAATGGATCGGTGCGGATTCGATTGATTGAATGCACGACATCCTCGGCGGAGAGCGGTGCACCGTTGTGAAATTTGATATCCTTGCGCAGATGAAAAATCCAGTTGTTAGGATCCTTAACTTCCCAACGATCAACCAATAAGCCAACCGGCTGGCCTTTGTCGAAATCATACGTGCCGAGACAACCCAACACTTGGCACCAAACGCTATACATCAGCGAAACACTGTCAGCGTACGGATTGAAGGTATCCATGGTTTCGGTAACGCCGATGGAGATGCGCGTCTCTGCCGCCTGAAGCAGTTGTTTCGGAGCGGCAATAACGAAGACGGCGAGAAGGACAACGGCTATTGGTCGTCGTTTCATAAACCCTCCGTTGAACTTTACTTCCATAACTGTTTATAAAATCCCTGGCTATCTAACTCCTTGACGAAGCGATCGTCGTAAAAAGCTTCGGGCTTCGCGTCTTTGGCTTTAGGGTTTCTAGCCGCCGCTTGATTCAATACCTCCTGGATACCCTCACGGGTGTTATAGGGAATCTTCTCGACATAATCCACGGCATACTGATACACAGCATCGACGATTTTTGGATCGGTCGCCCGCGTAAATCTCCTGATTGCTCTGCGACTGAGATCCGGGTCGTTGAAAAGTTTGGCGACTCCTTCGGAATAGCCCTTCATGAAGCGACGAATGAGATCTTCGTTCGCATTGATATAGGACCGGCTTGCCATCCAGGCGTCATGCGGAAAGTAGATTCCCGCTTTACCCATATTCATCAACACACGAGCACCCGCCTCCTGTGCTCTTAAGTTCGCCGGGCTGGAAAATGGGGCGGCGACAATGGCCTTGGTCTTCATCATCGCGGCGGCGGCGAAGATGTCACCGGTCTGGACCATAGTAACGTCACGGTCAGGATTCATGCCGTGTTTGCGCAGCAGATAGCGCATTGTGAAATCCGTGGAAGATCCGAACCGGGTAACGGCAACGGGCTTGCCGCGCAGGTCCTCAATCGATTTGATCTCCGGCAGCGCCATAATATAAAAAGCCGGCACTTTGGCTAGAGCACCGATCATTACAATATCCGCGCCCGCCAGAGCAGCATCCACCGCGGCATTACCGGCGGCTCCTGCCAGGGGTAAGTCACCCCCCAGCATTGCCTGGACCATCTTGGATCCCGAAGTGATCAAAATAAGATGCGGCTGAATATTATATTTTTCGAAAATTCCCGCCTCTTCGGCAACCCACAATCCCGCTTTGATGCCGGTGATTGCGGTATAGCCGATGGGCAGATTATCTCTCGCTGATGCTGCGTTAACCGAGGCAATACAAACGAGCACAGCACAAAGCAATGCATACATTATTTTAATCATCTGTCTCTTCCTAAGATGGTAGGAGGGTAATCGAACCCTGGTTAGTAGATATACTTATGCCGATCTGACAAATCACGCTGACGCGGACCTTATCAACTGGCGGAAAGAAGTGTCAAGCTGGCTGGGCGAATGGTAAGGTCGACAACCAACGGCAAATCGGATCAAGGAAGGCTATTTCTTAACGGCTTTTGATGATGACGCCGCACTTCTCGCAGCGGTACCGGGCAACGCCGCTCTTTTCCTCGATCAATTCCTCGAAGTCGTATTGCTTTAATCCCGAGGTATCGAAACATTCCGGACAGAAACCATCTTTCAAATCGTCGCGAGGAAGGGTCAAATGACACTGGCGGCAACGCAGTCGGCTTGCAGGCTCAGGCAGCAACTCGAGCGTGGTGTGGGAGCAGGATGACATTCTTCCAATTGTAGACGTCTGATTTAGCTCTTCTCCGACTGCTGGATGACTTCGTGCATTTCGAAGACATTAGGGCCGGCAAATATCTCGGCTCGGGGACGGTTGCTGTGCGCTTCCTGAAACTCTTTGCTGTCGGTCCACCGTCGAAAAGATGCCTCGTCTTGCCAGTGGGTGAGCACGATGTAGTAGTCGCTCTTGATCGGCCGCAAAATCTCAAGCCGAATGAACCCAGGCATTTTGTCCACTAGTCCCGCCCTACCGGCGAATCGTTCCTCAAATTCTTTTTCGAAACCCTGGGAGACCTGAATCCTATTCGATACTACGAGCATAATTCCCTCTACTGTGCCAGGAAGGTTTCGAGAAGCGCTTCGAGTTGTCCAAGAACATATGCCTCCGCTGAGCTATCTATACGAAGATAAAAATTGAACGGGCGAACTGTCTCAGTCATAGCCGCTTTCTACTGACTTTTCAAAATCTCCTGACTAGAGCTGCCGTCGTGTTTTCGCAGATTGTTGGGTCTGGCGACCTGATACAGCAGAAGAGACTCTGCGATCGCATGAAGGAGCTTGCCTGCAAGAGAGTGCGAAAATGACGCCCGGAAGAAGACCCCTACCTCGCGGAGATCGCTGGTCGATCGCGCAATACGTTAGTGACGGCTACTGACCGGGCCAGAACTTTCAACGCGTCCAGCCCTACTTCTAAGGCGATGCCGGGAATAGCTCGATAACGGCGGGTGATTCTATATTCTGTATCACCCAATTCCGTTAATAGATAATTTTGCGCCGCGGCAATCGCCCCTCTTTGTGCCGCCACCATTTCTTTGCTGAGAGGCCCTTCCGGGCTCCATGGTGTTTTCAAACCGACTAGCACAAGGACTGCGCCTGAGTTTGCGGCCTCGATGAAAAGGTCGGTTGGAACCACTCCAGGATTCAGCGGCGGGTCTTTAACCGGCGTCTTAGTCGAGGTCCCCTCGATTTCACCCGGGGACGCCGCGGGGTTGATCGGGCGATCGGGCAAGACATTGCTGACGCTGTTGGATTTCCTGAGCACCGCCAATGCATCGTTCCCCACCTCCAAGGCGATCCCGGGAATCGAGTCATAAACGCGAACGATCCTGAACTCGGTGCCAGATAACTGGGTAAGCAGATCGTTCTGCGCCAAATCGATAGCCTGACGCTGGGTGGCGATCTCATTCTCTGTTAGCGTCCCTTCTAGGGTCCAGGGAACGTTCAGGCCAACGAGCACAAGTACTTTTCCGCCATTCGCCGCCTGATTGGCAAGTTCATCTGGAACTTTGTCGGTCTCGGCCGATGCGATGACGGGCCAGATACAAATGGCGGCGACAAAAATTAGCAAGGACCGCTTAACCGGAGATCTGCTGTAGGTTCGGTTTCCCATGTTCGGTTCCTCGCATTGTATCGGGATACAACCGCAATCGGGTTGAGAAATTATCGCAGTACGGTATTGTGCGCAATCGATTCCTCAGCGAGATATGCGTTGGCCTCCACTGGCCATGACGGACCAAGATTTCGAGGGGGGTGGCCTGCTTTCTTGTTCAGAGATCTGCTGTTTTTCTATCCCTGATCACCTACTGCCACGAGTCGCGAAAACGCCTGGCAACGACCTCATCATAAGGTACAGGCCCGGCTAAGTGCCCCACCGCTTGGGCAAATCGATTCATGGCTTCAACCTCTTCTTGCAAGATGACCGGGTCATAAAATACCAGATCTCGTTTAACAACTGTGCTTATCAAGTCTGCGGCTTCCGTGGGAAATTTACGCCGCCCGACTTCCGCGGCAAGCCTGGGATCTGCTTTCAAAGCTTTTTGCGTTTTCACTATCGCACGAACAGCGGCAGCCACCGCGGTTGGGTTACTTTCGGTGAAAATATCGCTCGTCACCATTCCCGCGAAAGTGAAGCGCCGGACTTCTCCCGGGTCGTCACCCCGGCGCACATCGACGAGAACTTTGCCGACTCCACGGCTAACCGCGGTCTCAGCACCCATCGCATTGGCCCAGAAACCATCAATTTGTCCTGCCTCCAATGCTCGTGCGGCAAACACCCCGAACGAGACGTCACGCGCTCTAGCGCCGGGCAATTCGATAATTTGTAAGTCTCGATCAGGATCAATCTTCGCGCCGATCAGCATTTGCCGAAGCGCAAGGTCGGGGCCTTCGGCAGCCGTAAGACGAAGTCCCCTGATTGCGCTGAGGTCGCCACGTTTGGCGTTAAGGTCAGCACGCACGACGAGCAGCCAAGGAGTCCCCTTCGAAAGAGCCACCACTATCTTGACCCCTTTCCATTGAGGAAACTCCGTTAACACATCGTGCACCGAGCCGGCGATCATGGCATCGGCACTACCATCGTGCAACGCTTTTGTGGCGCCTAACGATGCGACCAACTCGATTCGCGCATCCAGCCCCTCCGCCTTGAAGAAACCTAGCTCATCTGCGGCCAACGCCGGGAAACACGTGTTGCTAATCAGGTCGACTGCTGCAATGCGCATCTGCAAGATGTCCTCCTATAGAATACCAGGGAAAAACGTGCCAAAACTAGCATAGTCTCTGGCCTATCAAGTCAGATTTTCTGCTAAACAGGATCGTAGATTTAGACCGCGGAGGTGAATTAGTAGAAAGGTGGCGATTACCGGTGGGGGCATGCAAACCGCAATGACGATGATAGACCTTCCGTTCGCACAGGTGACGTGAAGATCCCGGCCTCTTACTCAGTAGTAAAGGGGTTATAGTTTTATCGAAAGCGGTTAGAGAGATTCCAGCGGAAATCACTCTAACCGCTTTCATCGTTCAAACTAGTCGAAGTCTAGAAAAGCATTCCCCACGCGACAAAACCCATGCCGACTAAACCGGCCATGGCACCGGCGGGACCGGTCGCGTACTTCCAAGCCAGTATAAGCGGGACGGCTTTCTTGATCGTTTCAAACGGCAATAGCTTTTCCATTCCCCATCGGGCGATGAGATAGCGCTCCCCATCAAGCACACCAACCGCGATCGGATCCTTACTGACATCGCGTTTGCGCCATACTTCGACCTTATCGAATAACTCCGTAGCTTTTTGCACCTCTTCTGTAAGAGCGTACGGAATTCCGTAAGAAAAATGCAGGGACTCTTCCTTGATGGCCCGAGCGGAAATTCGATTGATGTTGGCTGATCGGACCGGAAGAAATAGAGTCCAGACGCGCCAATCCTCTTGAGAGATCTTGGGATAGGGTATCGGTCTTGCGTCCCCTCCTGCCATTATGGATCCGCTGTTTTCCTGCCTGTAGGTTTCAACGAACATAATTTCACCTCCCTCTCTGTTTTTTAATCTATCTAAATTCTCACATGATCAGGTCCTACTAACGTAGTCTCTGGAGGATGGCGGGTTGCTCTTAAAAGTGGCGCAAATTTTGTACCAGCAAAATTATTCGATACGTTTGATTTGCAGTCTCTATGTTCGGACAAATGCGCGCGCGCTGTATCATTTACGAGACAATATTCTTCGTCTGGATCAGGCTCCGCTACGAGTGAGATCATCACCCAGCCAAACTGCATTCGGAATTTGACAGTAGAGTTGAAGCTTACAATAGCAATCAGACCATATATTTAACACGTCTTTTTAAAATGAATCATTTATCCACGCGCGCAGCTTATTATCGGTCTGCAAATCGATCCTCCAGTAGTCCATTGAGAACTATGCTTAGATGC
>JAICEJ010000113.1 GCA_025924215.1 Candidatus Binatia bacterium | reverse complement strand
CGACCGATTTGTTTGATGTTCTTGCTGATGCCCACCGGCGGTTTTCCATTGCTCGTCATTGCTTTGTCTCCTTTGTCAGGCCGTTTAAAAGGGCTTATTTTGGCTCGTTCCGCTGGTTCGGCCGCGGTTGACGTAGTGATGCGTACGTCTCAGCTCGTCGAATGTCGCGCGCCGCGCAAACTAACCTAAAAGAAGCTGCTTATCAGGCTAATCCTATTTGCTTCGCGCTAATGCTATTTGCTTCGCGCCTTTTCAATCATCTGAATAATTTGCTCGGTGGTGCGCACACGCGCCATGCGCGGGAAAATCAACTCCATGAGCATGTCGTGGACGCGCTGGTCATGAGATGTGCCGCAAGCATCACTGGCGACGATCATGTTATAGTCCATGTCCCTTCCTGCATACAAAGTCGAAGCGACGCCGACATCAGTGGAGCCGCCCGAAATAATCAGCGTATCTATGCCGCGCGCGCGTAGAGCTAGATCGAGATAGGTTTGATAAAATGAGCTCCAGCGATATTTCACGATGTAGTAATCGTCCGGGCTTGGATCAAGTTCGGCAAGGGGATCGGAGCTTTTATCGCCGGCGATAACATGCATCTTGGGTTTGCTCACCTCGCCGTTGGGCCAGGGGGTTAACGAATTGTTGGTGTCGGTGAGAAGTAGCGCGGTGGTGGCATTGTCCGGCCTGTGATTACCCTTGGCAAAAAATACCGGCAGACCGGCGGCCCGGCCGGCTTTGCTAAGTCTCACGGCATTTTGAATCCATGGTTTTAGAACCCGCTGCTTGCCCGGTTCGGGCGCAGGAACATAGCCATTCAAGATGTCGAAGAATAGCAACCCGGTTTTCTCCCGTTCGAAATGGTTGACGTTCACTTAAGCCTCCTAACGAATTTTGATCCCTTGCCTTTCTTTCTCTTGTATGACTTTCCATCCCCGATCCGCGTACCATTCGATCTGCCGAAATAGGCCGGTGAGGATTCGCACGTCTCTGTCTTCCAGCCGCGTGCGTCCCAGAATGCGTCTGAAGGCAAACAGCATGTGCTCAGGATTTTGCGGGTCAAGAAAGCCGATTTTCAATAGCGATGAGCGCATGCGGTCATAGAGCCGCTCGACATCTTCGGCACGCGCCAGCGGCAAACTTTCTTTCATCGGTTCGCCGAGCGATGCGAGATAGATTTCATAAAGACATATCATCGCGGCTTGCGCCACGTTCAGGGACTGGTATTGCGGATCGGCGGGAATGTTGATGAGCAATTGACAGTGCTTCAAATCTTCGTTACTGAGGCCGTGGTCCTCGGGACCAAAGATCAAAGCCACTTTGCCAGTTGCTGCCGCGGCAACGATCTCGGCGGCAACCTCCCGCGGGCTCCGGCTGTGAGCGCGATACAGACCTTGCCGGCAAGTCGTTCCGACCACGAGCGTGCATTCGGCAACAGCTTCTCGGAGCGTTTGATAAGAGAGCGTGTTGCGCAAAATATCCCGCCCATGCACCGCCATTGCCCGGGCCCAAAAACTCTGGGTGCGCAATTTGCCGGCCACAGCCAATTCACGCAGTCCTGTATTCTTCATAGCGCGCGCCACTGAGCCGATATTGCCTGAGCCGCGCGGGCGAACCATCACTATTCGGATGTTGTCTAAGGACATTTAAACACGTTCAACAGTTTAAAAATCGGAGCTGCCGTTCCAAACGTTCAATGTTCGAGCCATTGATGCTGAGGACAATGTTCCAAATGTGCGCAGCTCGCAACGCTCACAGATTACCGTTAATTCGGGCAATGGATCATCTGGAACTTCTGCAACCGTTGGAACCATTGGAACCGTGATCCCTCTTATTTGGCAAACCGGCAGAGCTTGTTTCTTTCAATCACAGCGCGGTTGTTGGCGTCAAATTCGCTGCGGTAGTCGAAGTCTTCGTGCATGATTGAAGCCGTGTCAGCAACGTGTTGGGCGCCGAAGATATGGCCGATTTCGTGGATCAGAGCGATGACTTCAGGTTCCGGGTTGCCACGCCATCCGGTGTAGTGAACGACTCTAGTGACCGGCACAACCGCATAGCCGCCCAGTCCTTGCTGGCAGTTGCCGATTCGATCGACCCGTGGCCTGCCGGCTCTGGTATACCGGCTCATTCCTTCGGCCGTAAAAGCGATTACCAGATCATGATCGTGGTTCTTTGTCTGTGGAAAATCTTTTTCGAGCCTGGCGAGCAATTCGGGGGTGCCACGAATGCGCTCCTCGATCGGCCATGCTGAAACGCTTTGGGTGACCAAACGAATGTTGAACTCTCTTTCGTAGTAGTCTGACGCGGCTTCAATCAGACCTCGGACTTCCTCAGTCCAGCGGGCATTTCTTGCCCTGAGGCTTACATCACCCAACACCTTGACCTGGATGACCCGTTCCGGCGCGGGAGAAGTAATTGCAGAACACGAGGCAAGCAGCAGCGCGCTAAGGATGCAGTAAATTATCGGTCGGCGCGTAATCATCGGTCAGTACGGGGACATCGTGATCAGGCAGCGGCCGATCGAAATAAGCAATGGCGATGTCTTGAATCGGATTGGGAAAAAGACCCTTGTCGATGGACGTTGCCCGCTTGACGATCTCTTTGATATCGAGTCGCTGCTTGTCGCGGGTCGCGATCACAATTACGTTCTGAATGGTGTCGACGCTGACGTTGTCCGGGCGCCGCGCGGCGAAGACGTAAGTCTGGGGAAAAACTTGCCGCTGAGTTTTCACGAATGAACGCGCGATTTTGCCCGAGGGACCGGTGACGGCGCTGATCAGGTTTGCGACGATGATGCCGTTAGGAGTGAGTTTCTTCTGCGCCAATTCGAAGAATTCCTTAGTCGCCAGATGGAAGGGCATGGCATCGGTAAAGTATGCGTCGAGCATGATGATGTCGTACTGACGCTGCGTCCGCGACAGAAACATGCGTCCATCCTGAGCGTGCAATCTCAAGTTGTTGCTCTCGCGCACGTTGAAGTGGGTTTTGGCGATTTGGATCACTTCGGGGTCGAGCTCCACCGCGTCGATTTCCAAAGAGGGAAATTCCTTGAGCAGCTTCTTCGGTATCGAGCCACCGCCGAGCCCGATCAAGGCCATTTTTTTGGCGTCGGGCCGGAATGCAAGTCCCAAGGACGTATAGCGCGAGTAGATCAGTCTGAGCGCGGTGGGATCCTTTAGATTCATGGCGCTTTGCAGGGTTCGGTCGAAGTACATGTAGCGCGCTTCATCGTCTTCTTCGACGCGAATGCGGTGATAGAAAGTTTCCTTCTCGACGAGTGTTTTTATCCGTGCCAGAGCGCCGGGTGTCCAAGGCATCATGAAGGATCCGAGTATGACGGTGACCGCAGTAACCGCCCGGGCAAGGGTCATGCCCCGCAAGCGCACCAACGGTACTACAATTAGCGACAAACAGACCAGAGTAATCCCGAGTCCGTGAATGATATTGCGGACACCGGCCGCAGGGATCAGATAAAAGGCGGTCAACAGGGTGCCGAAAATACTGCCGCAGGTCGAGACGGCGTAGAGAGTGCCGGCGGTGCTGCCGACGGTGGAAAGTGTCGTTGCAGCGAGCCGAATCGCATAGGGCGAAATGGTTCCGAGAAACACTCCGGGCAATAAAAAGAGGATGGTACAAGCGATCAGCGGATTCAGGCGCATGCCGAAATCGTTGCGCGCCACCCATTCGTTCGCTAAGGGATAAAAGAATGGAAGAAAGAAGATCACGATTCCCGGAATCAGAAGGAGGATCAGCAGCCGGCCGTAAGAGGGATCCCTGGCTGAAAGCCAGCCGCCCCAGTAATAACCGACGCTCAGGGAGGCCATTACCACCGAGATCAGGCTGCCCCAGACAAAGATCGAGCTGCCGAAATGAGGAGCGAGGATGCGGCTGCCTGCGATCTCCAGTGACATCAAAACCGCACCGCTAACGAATACCACAAAGCCGAGCAACAATTGCACCATGAATTTAGCTCTCCCAACTCCAAAGACTTTCCTCGGGCACCAGCGAGACCGGTTCTAGCAGCCGGTGCGAGATGCCGTCCACGAACTGCGAGGGGCGAGATAACACCATGCGCAAGCTCTTGTCAAAAACTCTGGTCGGGTAGGAAATAAAAAGATTCTGCTTAGCGCGGGTTGCCGCGACGTACAGCAAACGTCTTTCTTCCTCCAG
Source organism: Candidatus Binatia bacterium (assembly GCA_025924215.1). GTDB lineage: Bacteria > Desulfobacterota > Binatia > UBA9968 > UBA9968 > WHTF01. Next base: position 7,529 of record JAICEJ010000113.1, on the reverse strand, counting down.
TTCTTCGGTCGTATTGGTGTTGTAGATGGACGGGAATCTTCCCTCCAAGGCCCAGATGATGAAAACCGAGTTCCACTCGAGCCCTTTGGCGGAATGAATGGTCGAGAGAATAAGCGGACCTTCATCGGGATTAACTGCGAGCACCCCGGCGATGCTGTCATTCGGAGGCTCCAGCGCCATGTCGCTGAGCAGACGTTCGAGATTGCGATAACGTTCGGTCATGCCCTGGAAGTGTTCCAGGTCGCGTAAGCGTTTTGGATGGTCGTCGGGATAGTTCTGCTTGAGGATCGGCGTGTAATATTGCATCAGATATTGCGCCTGCTCTACGGGCAGCTCGGCCTCGGAGGTTACTTCAAGGACTTGCGCCAATGTTTTTAAACCCTGCGCGACCTTGCCCCTGGCGGGATAGGTGCGCAACCGCTCAATTGGATTACCGCCGTCCAGCAGCCATTTGATAATTTTTTGATTGGCCCCCGGTCCGATGCCTTCTAGCAGCAGCAGCACGCGACTCCAGGAAATGGCATCCTGCGGATTAGCCAAGATCCGCAAATGCGCCAGCACATCCTTGACGTGGGACGCTTCCATAAACTGGAAACCGCCGCGCTTGACGAAGGGAATGTTTTGCCGCGCGAGTTCGATTTCGAGATCGAAGGAATGGAAGCTCGAGCGAAATAGCACCGCCACGTCCCATAGCGGCACACCTTGTTCGCGCAGCTCCAATATCTTCTGGCAAACAAACTGTGATTGTGTTTGTTCGCTGCCGGCCTGCACCAGACGCGGCCGTGGACCGACGCTTTTGCGAGTGAACAAACGCTTCTCGTAGCCTTCGGCGGCGCGTTGGATGATTTCGTTGGTAAGATTCAAGATCGGCTGGGTGCTGCGGTAGTTTTCCTCGAGCTTGATGATCTGCGCGCCGGGAAAGTGCTTCGGGAAATCCATGATATTGCGAAAGTCGGCGCCGCGAAACGAATAGATGCTCTGAGCGTCGTCGCCTACCACGGCAACGTTGTTGTGGGTCGCCGCTAGCAGCCGGACAATCTTTGATTGTAGGTGATTGGTGTCTTGATATTCATCGACCATGATGAAGCGGAACCGTTCCGACAGACGGTTGCGCACCTGTTCATGGCTGGCCAACAAGTCCTTTAGTTTAGTCAAGAGATCGTCATAGTCGACCAGCGACTTGGTTTGCTTGTAGTCGATGTAACGTCGATTCAAATCGATCAGTTCTTCGTTGGATTCGATAAGATGAGGGTATTCCAGTTCGATGAGCTCGCCCAACGGCGTCTGTTTGTTGAGCGCCATGCTGAAGATCTCGGCGCAGGTCTGCTTGCGTGGAAACCGCCGGTCTTTGACGTTTAAACCCATTTCCGCTCGAATCTCTTGGATCACCGCTTCGCTGTCGGTTCGATCCATGATGGTAAAAGAAGGCGCTAAATCAATGCGCCGGCCATATTCGCGCAGAACGAGATTGGCAAACGAATGAAAGGTTCCGCCGGCCACCTGATGGCAACGGCTGTCGATCAGCAGCCCCGCTCGGCGAATCATTTCTTCCGCGGCGCGGCGGGTAAAGGTCAGCAGTAAAATCGAACGGGGATCGACTCCACTGTCGATCAAGTGAGCGACGCGATAGACTAGGGTGCGAGTCTTTCCCGTGCCGGCGCCGGCAATGATCAGCAGCGGACCCTCGACCGTGCTCGCCGCCTGATACTGCGCCTCGTTTAACTCTTTCCGGTAGTCGAGTCCTGAGCTGTTGCGGATCGGTTCAGTACAATTTTTGAGAATGTATTGTGTCGTCAAGCAAACTCCAATCGACGTAAATTACCTATTTTAAGTAATATCGGCAAGCGACGATGGACAATGTTTTTGCTCGCCAGCGATCCATTGCGCCGCAGCGATAGGCTGTTTCCTGCTTGGGCTTTCATCATCGGTCTCGTGTGCTAGTCTCAGGCTGGTAAAACAATCGATGGGAGCAGAAATTTTGATCAACCGATCCGCGGTCTTGTTTTTCGGGTCATTTTTGACGGCGCAGTTCGCGAGCTTCCTTGGCGCTCAGGAACAACCGACGGTCGCAGAGTACCGCGATCCCGATTATGCCTATAGTTTCCAGTACCCAGCCCACTGGAAGCTGAAAAAGTTGCCGGAAGGAGCGGCTAATGACGACATTCGAGTCTCGCTGCAAACACCTAGCGGCGACTCCTTCATGGTTATCGTCGAGAAGCGCGGTCAAAATCCCACCAAGGCGGAGTTTCAGTCCGATCCGAAGCGCAGCGCCCGGGTCGATCAGCTGATCGACGAGACTACCCAGGAAATCTACCGGATTGTTGCCCGCAATCTCGGCGCTGTGGAGACAAAATTCGGCGAGAAGACCGATCTTTCAAACGATGCCGCCATCAAATTCTATGTCTCGAGCCTTAACGAGATGAAAGCAGGGGAACCGATTATTGTCGCGGGTATACATTCGTACCCCTTTTCGAAACCTTATTCGATCAGCTTTGTCATGACCGCCTTTTTCAATCCGGGCGCTGAAAAGGAAAACGCCCTGCTGAGAGCAGTCTTCAACTCGTTCCAATTACTGGAGCCGTCGAAGTCTTCGAACGAACCCGGTTTTACCGATCCTTCAAAAGGCAGTCAGCCGAAATAACCCCGCACCATCTCAAATCCCTCTTCTCAGTCCAATCCGTGCCGAAGCGGAGGATAGCAGATTTTGAGGCGTGCCCGATGGAGTGAAATGGAGCTCGCTTTTCTGTCCGTCCATTCAGTAGCTTTTACTTTGCTTGCTGCTTGATCTTCTGCAGGGCTCGCGCAACTTTCTGGCGCAGATCGACAACGTCGAATGGTTTAGCGACGAAATCGAAGGCGCCGGAGTTCAAAGCTTCGTTGGAAAGTTGCTGCGAGTTCACCCCGGTGAGCATGATGACTTCGCAGCCAGGCTCGATTTCCTTGATGCGGCGCAGAGCTTCAATGCCATCGGTTTTCGGCATCAGCACGTCGAGCAGGACTACATTCGGTTTAGAATCCAGCACTATCGGTATTGCCGCCCCTACCGAATCCGCCTCCATCAAACGAAAATCTTTGCAAAAAACCATCTTGAGAGATTCACGCACTCCCAATTCATCGTCAACAATCAACAAAAGCGGTGAAGTCATCGGCTAGAGAACCACAACCGTGCGTTAATCGTTTTCAGATACGCCCTCCTGATCTTGAATATCGTGATCACTCGAGGCGTGCGCGGAATTGCTCGAATCGAGCCATAATGTTTACGGTGGCAGCTAGTGAAATCTTCATCTAACGCGATGCCAAATCCAGGCAGCGCTTCGGTTGGCCCAGATACTGTGCGCAATCGTTGGTGATCTCCTCGAGTGATTTTTGAAAGGTCGTTTTCAGATAGCCGATGCTCTCTCCTATACAACTCTGTTGGTCGCTTTCCTCCGCGAAGGCAACGCAGAAGGGCAGCACATAGCGGCCATCCCAGGTGTTGTCGATTAAAGCATAGATCACGCCGCGCATGCACGCCAGCCGGCGCGCGCCTGCCACCGATTCGCATTTCTGCGCCGTGGGCTGCGACTGGCCGATTCGAACGTCGTTGGAAAGATCGCGGCCGATGGAAAGCGTGCACGGCAAATCGTATTCACCGCTTTTTTGACACTCCTCAAAAATTCTGGCCGCCGACAGCCCCATTTCAGTCATCCTGGAGGTCTGCATCACATAGCATTCGCCTCGGTACCGAGTATCGACCTTATTGCAGGGATAATGGTAGTCGGTGGGGCTGAGATCGCGGAGTTCCGGTGTGGAACTAGAAACATTTTCCATGAACACACCGCCATAACACGACTGGCGGCTCCATTCTTCGGTTAAGGCGTCACATGCTTCGAGCGACGGAGCGAGCTTATAGCGTGAAAAGAACATCAGAGCATGGCCGAGACCGTGCAGGCATTGAAAACGCAATCTTACCGGCACGTCGGAGTCGCAGGCGGCCGCGGCTTTCTCTTTAAGCTCCGCCTGGCTTGGATGGCGCTCGACTTGAGAATAAAGGTCCTCGCCGCGTAAAAAACGCTCCACGGAACCGTGGTAGCAGCCGGAGTGGCAGGTTTGATCGCACGCCGAGAAGGAGTCGTGGATGTTACCCTTGATTCGGAACGTTTCGCGTCCCACGGCGTGGACGATGGGGTGGCAATCGCGGCGTAGCTCAGGGTCCTGGAGTTCAAAGCGCTGGATGAGCTGTAAAGCAGTTTTCGTCGACTCGGTTTTTAGGAGTTCGCGGAAAATCTTGTCCAGGCAAGCAGCGCTATCGGCTCCGGCAAGACAAAATTTCAGCGCCTCGATGGAAGGTAACTCAGTTGATGTTGAGGATTGCGGATCGGCTTGCGCGAAGCTCGAAGTAAGTTGAGCCGTGGAAAAGAATGCCAGCCAAAACAAGGTCCTTGCTAGCTTTAATGCAAGTAATGACACAATGACAATTCTCCTTCTTTTTGCGCGATGGCTGCGATTTTAGCCACAGGATGATCCGGCCGCAATAAAACGGGGTCATCACTAATCGCTACAAATGGCATTGTCGAGATGGCAAGGTAGCTTTTCTTTATGGCGAAATGTGTAACTATTTTACCTATGATTCGTCTAAACCGTAAAATGATGCGGCGCTTGCTTAAACTCCCTTCTACTATTAAGGCGTTGGCTTTAGCAATGCTTTTCATAACAGCGGCGCACGCTGAGGAACCGACCAAGGCTCCCACAAGCGTGCCGCTGTACCAGCCGAAATTCTATCCATACGAGAGCGGCGAGAAAGCATCGTACCGAGCGAGTTGGAACGGCGTTCCGGTCGCCACTGCGGAAATCGAAACGACACCCATCATCTTCGAAGGGAAAAAGTCTTTCCGAGTTCGCATTGATGCCAAAACGTCCAAAGGTTTGGACCTGATTTGGAAAATGCGCGACACCATCACTTCAGTGTTCGACGCGAAATCGCTGGCGCCGTCGCGGTTCGTTTTCAGCCAGCGGGAAAATTCTCGCGTGATCGATACCGAGGCCAAGTTCAACCAGAAGGCCAAAAAATGGGCGGTCAATCGTTGGCAAGAAGGAAGGAAGCCCAGAGTTTACGATTTCGACTCCAACAATACCCTGGATCCGATCACGGCCGTCTACCTTGCGCGCAGCATCGATTTCAATGTTGGTGAAAAATTGTATTTCAACGTTTTTGGCGGTCGTTATCAGTACTTGCTCGAGTTAAACGTGGAAAAGAAAGAGTCCGTGGAGTTGGAATCCGGCGCCGTGATTCAAGCGTTTAAACTTGTGCCGAAATTAACCAACCTCACTAAAAAAGGCTATGCGGGGCGCATGAACGAAGCTGCTATTTGGGTCTCTGCCGATGAGCGGCGCGTCCCGGTTAAGTTTTGGAGCAGAATGTTTGTCGGCAACGTTTATATGGAGTTGGTTCAGGATAAGACCGGCGTGCAGTCGGCCACCACTGTGGATTCACCGGCTCCGTCGAGTTGACCTTGCCGGGTGGCGGCGACGTGAGACGATCAAGTGAAAACGTCAAAAAAAACTTCCAGACGCGGATTTGCTCTATTTGCGCTTTCCCTTGGACTCCTAAGCGTGGTGTTTTCCGGGTTCAGGTACTCTCCCGTGCCGCGCCATCGCGCCGGTTCGGCCATGGCATATTCGCAGTCGAGCCGGGGAGGCGATGCGCGGTTCGAAGATCGTCTTCGGCGGACGATAGTTCCGCTGTTAGGAGCCATGGACCGGCCGTGCCAACCTGACGAACTGCGCGTACAGATCATGAATGAGCCGACAATCAATGCTGCCAATGCCGGTGGTTGCCAATTCTTCGTGACGAGCGGCTTGCTGCAACGTGCCAACGATGATCGTTTGTTGGGAGTGATGGCGCATGAGATTGCGCATCAAGATTTGGGGCACGCCGTTAAAGCGCAAATGCTTGGCGCCGGTTTGAGTATTGGCGCAGCTCTCCTCGAACAGATCCTTCCAGGCTCAGGCGCGATTGCACCGTTAGCTGGAACACTGATCACCCGAGGTCACAGCCGGACAGAGGAATATGCCGCCGACCGTCACGCCATTGTGCTGCTCCGCCGCATCGGTTATCCGCCGGAGGTTATGATCGACACCCTCGGCTGGATCCAGCGTTCCTCGGGCGATCAGCAAGCTGGCGGTTTTCTCTCGACCCACCCCGCATTGAACGACAGAATTTCGGCGCTCAAGAAAATGCGCTAGACGCTAACAGCCGCGCCAAAAGCAAACCATTAACAAGAGTTAGGATGTTTCAGGGTGCAGCCGATCAATGTAAACGAAGCGCTGCTTGATTCGTCTAAATGGCAAAAGGAGAGAGTAGGCCATGAGCAGACATACAAAAGCGATAAAAAAACTAAACGGCATCGCTGCTATAGCCATCTTAAGCGGAACTTTATTAGCCGGGTGCGCGGGTGGGGGGCTCACGACCCGTGAGAAAGGCGCCGGCATCGGCGCTTTAGGCGGCGCAGCCGCCGGCGGCCTTATCGGTTCCGCGGTCCGTCATCCCGGCGCGGGCGCAGCTATCGGAGCGGCACTTGGTCTTGGTGCCGGAGCGGTGGTCGGGGATCAGTTGCAGGGCCGCGAAAATCAGGCCTACGAACAGGATCAGCAGATCTACCGCAATCAGCAGGAACTTAACCGCCAGCGCGAGCAGCTCGAACAAATTCGCCGGCGCGGCAACGAGTACTACTAGGCTCGAACATCAGTGGAGCGGCACCGGCGTTATGTGGAAGACCTTCGCGCAACAATGGGACTATCTTCTGCTCAACTTGATTGTAGGTCTCTACTTGATGCTCGGTGCCGCTTTGGGTTTGATCTTGATGTGGCTTTTTCTCGCAGCTCCCACTCCGTAAGATCTGCTAGCCTCGACCGCGCATTGCTGCGCGTTTTCCTTTAGTGCTTCGGTCCCCGCACTCTTGATGGCCCTGCGCCATCGTTCTACATTCGATTTCGTGAAGGTACTCGTCACCGGCGTAGCCGGCCTAATCGGCAGCCATCTCGCGCAGCGATTTGCAACCAATCATGATGTGCTGGCGTTGAAACACCAGGATCTCGATATCACCGATCCGGCGGCGGTCCGAAGTCGTGTTGCCGCAGAACGGCCATCTCTGATTGTCAATTGCGCGGTGGTTCAGGTCGACGAAGCTGAGCGGGATCCCGCCAAAGCTACGGCAGTGAACGTGGAAGGAGCCGGGTTTCTGGCGGATGCGGCGGCTCGGTGTGGCGCGGAGATCATTCAATTCAGCACCCAATATGCCTTTGAAGGCGAACTCATCGGACGGGCGCCGTACACGATCAAAGACCAGCCTCGACCAGTAAACATCTACGGCAAGACCAAGGTTGCCGGTGAAGAGGCTGTGCGCGCAGCTTGCCCGCAAAGTTATGTCATCCGCACTTCATGGGTTTACGGTAGCGGCAAGGACAGCTTTCTCTGCACTGTGCACAACGATCTCGGCTCCGGCAGGCGCGTTCGCGCCATCGACGATGTCTGGTCGAGCACCACTTAT
>JAICEJ010000112.1 GCA_025924215.1 Candidatus Binatia bacterium | reverse complement strand
TGAGTTCAGGCCCGGAGCAGAAACGGTACGACGATCTCCGCCAATTCTTCAGGCCTCTCATGCGGGATGTGATGGCCGGCTCCTTGGATAGGCACAATCTCGGCATTAGGAAAAAGCTTTACCCGCGGACCGCGCACCGACTTCATGAAATCACTCTCTGTCCCATAGACAAAGAAGATCGGACACTTGACCCGCCGGATAAACGCTTCGATTTGTCCTTCGGACAAAGCGGTGGTCGTCCGATAACGTAGAATCGGATCATACTTCCAACGGTATCTACCGCCCTTGAAATTGGTTCCGTGCCGGGCCATATGCAACGCAGCATTATCTGGAATAAGAGGGTAAGTTTTCTGCAGCGCCTTTGCGGCAGCCTCCAAAGACTCGTGTGGAAACGGGATTTCTACGTAGTCCCGACCTTTGAGTCTCTCAGCAAAAATCTCGGGCACTTCTTCATCGGCGCGCGCAAACGGACCAAGCGACTCGAGAAGCACCATGCGCTTGACCTTGTCAGGGAAGGCTCCGGCGTAAAGCAGGCACATACTGCCGCCGAGTGAATGACCGATAATGGTTAGCGGCTCTTTATCAAGATGGCGCAGGAGACCGGCCAAGTCCGTCAGAAAATCCTCATGCTGATAGCCACGGCTTGTGCTCGGCCATTCGCTGTCGCCATGGCCACGCAAGTCGATGGCCACTGCGTGCTTAATCGGCAAACCACGCGCGATCATCGCAGCAATAAAATCATCCCAGCTTCGCCCTTGATCGCGCACGCCATGAACAAAGACGAAAGTCTCTTGGTTGGGATCGCCCCACTCCCAATAGTGAAGTTTCAACCCATCATTATTGAAGTAATGGTCCCGGAGTTCTAAATTCATCGGCTGGTGTCTTGCCCTTTCAAATACAATTTACGGCCACGAGATAGCGCTTAAGCTCGATGTTTATGCCCATCTACTCTCTTACTATCGCCTGCCCAATTCTTTAAGCGCTTCCCCGAGGTAACCTGTGATCGATGTACGTATTCGGACTCGGCAACGGCGGCTTAACTGTCCGCGCTCGGCCATACTCTGAATCACAGCCCTGACCTCCTACGAGATTGGCTTCGTCGGAACTGAAAGGCACGGCGTCTACCCGGTTAGCGGTCAGCACCAACTGAACATCCAATCCTTGCTGATCGAAGAAACCTTGCCTATGCGCCACCCACAGCGCACTTTTATCCGAGTGTCTTGGAGGAAGCGCTGACCGGAACTTAACTTTTTCCTGCCCGGCGACTATCTAATACAACGATGAGAGATAAGACGAAACAACCGCTACAACTTTTACAAAGACTTTTGATTCACACGTCTGGGTTCCTATGTTCTTAACGCACGTTTGACTAGCGAAGTGCAAAACTATTTTTTCGCCTCCTCGACAAATTTTCGGACAAAATCAACTACCTCGGGGGGAGCGGTTAAGACTTTGTCCCGGAGCTTTTCACCATCCTCTCCGGTTTCAAAGCGCGGCTGAAATCGCATGACCTTCTTGGCATCAGCGATGAATTCTTCATCCTTAGCCAAAGAAGCAAATGCCTGACGCATCGTCGCAATTGCCTCAGGCGGCGAACCGGGTGGCAAGAGCGCTACACGATTGAGATTTTGACTCGCCATATTCGCGGCTTTGAGAGCTTCGTACTTGATGCCGGTTGGCGCCTTGCCATGAATTTGCGTGTAGACTTCGGTAAATGAACTCAGTTCCGGATAATCTGGACTCTTTACCATGTTTCCATCGGGTCGGATGACATCGTGATAGTAGAGCGGAGTGACCATGCCGGTTTTCACCATTTGCGGCTCGACCACGCCGCGATACCCCGGAATGTTTTCATCGTGGTACTGAATTTCGTTGCGCTGCACCGCCAGCCGCGCGTCGTTGCTGCTGTTGTAGCCGGTCACATAATCGTATTTCAGGCCAAGAATGTCGAAAGCCAGCCGAAACCGCAGATCCTTATTACTGTCAAAGCTCAGGCCACCTGCCCGGAAGCGCTCGGCTTTGGCGAGATCGGTCGGTTTCTTGATCCCCGGCGGCACATCGGAGCGGATGTAGCACACCGTCACACCTTGAACCGCGGAAATGAACGGCACTTTCATAAGATCGACTCTTAACGTCGTACTCTTCATCATCTGATGATTATACGGTCCCGTGAAATACCCCAACGTGAGAGCGTCCGGTTTAGCTACCTCACCAAGAAAATTAATCCCGGTGACTCCGCCGCCACCGGACATGTTTTGCACAACGATGGTCGGATTTCCCGGTATATGCCTGGGAAGATGCCGAGCGACGATCCGTCCTTCGATATCGGTGGGTCCACCGGCGGAAAAGTTGATGAAGAAAGTGATGGTTTTTCCCTGGTAAAAGGGCCTTTCAGCCGCTGAGGCTGTATTCAGAAACAGGATCAAACCCGAAAGGACACATAAACAAGCGCGCATGAGATCTTTCATGATTGGCTCTCCTTTCATTTTCGCCGATCCGAACTGATATCTTTATTCTGAAACGATGCTTCGCTCATCGTCACGGTAAAGCCCATTCGCCAGTTACAATCAGAAAATACCTACACAACTATTTGTGGATGTGATCGCAACAATTGCGACGATCACCGACCGATTCGCCTCAATTCGACGCTTCTGCTTGACCCAGAATGATTTCCTTCAACTTTACTTTATTCACTTTGCCCACTTCGGTGTGCGGCAAGGAATCACAAATTTCGACCGACTTTGGAACCTTGTATGGGGCTAGTCGCGCTTTACAGAATGCAATCAACTCTTCTCCTCGAATCGATGATCCGGGCTTTAATACCAGCACCGCTTTCACCGCCTCGCCCCATTGCGCATCGGGAACACCGATTACTGCCGCCTCCAACACATCCGGATGGCTGTAAATCACGCTTTCGATTTCCAGCGGATAGATGCTAATACCGCCGCTCTTAACCATGTCCTTCTTCCGGCCTGCGACAAAGAGATAGCCTTCTTCGTCGAAGTAGCCCAGATCGCCGGTATAGAACCAGCCGTCCCGGAAAGATGCATTGGTCGCTTCCGGATTCTTGTAGTAGCCCTCCGTCGCGAGCGGGCTCTGGCAGACGATCTCGCCAATCTCGCCGACTTTCACCGGCCGGTCGCCATCGTCGACAATGCGCAGATCGACACACCAGACCGGCCGCCCAGCGGCGTCGGGTTTGTAATCCATATCGCTAGGCTTTGAGATGGCCATTTGCCCGGAATCGGTGGAGGCGTAAGTCCGGTAGATGTTCGGCGTGAGTTTCTTTCTTAACTGTTCCAGGACGTAAGGATGAACTTTGCCGCCGGTAATCGCCAGACAACGCAAAGAACGGGTGTCATACTTCTTTGACTCGAGCACACGCAACATGCGCTCGCACATCGTCGGCACCGCGCCGATGTAAGTAACTTTTTCGCGCTCCACCGTCTTGAGAACATCCTCAGCGTCGAAGCGTTCGTGCAATATCATCGTTCCACCGAAATAGATGGTTCCCAGTGTGAACGAACGGCCGGCGTTGAAATAAATCGGCGATGAGAGAATCGCGGTGTCGTGAACGCCGAGGCCTTTTTCGATGGCGTTGTTGATGCAGTGAAATACGAAGGTCCTTTGCGTCGATAGGCATCCTTTAGGAAAACCTGTAGTGCCGGAGGTCAGCAAAACCGCAAACGGGTCGTCCTCGTCAACTTCGACTGCGGGTTCGTCGCTGCTCTGTCCCTTCAGTAATCCGCCGTAACTCAGATCCTCGATGACGATCGGCTCGAGAAAGCTCAAATCCTGAGTGGTCTTGGCGGTCTCAAACTGATCGACACAATCAGGCTGTAGAATCAGCACGCCTGGTTTGAAAAAGGCAAGCACCGAACCGAGCTCCAGAGACTTCCATTTGACATCGAGCGGAATCGCCAGCGCGCCGATCTTGGCCGTGGCGAAAATTATCTCCAGATGTTCGATGCGATTGCCTACCGACAATGCCACAGCGTCGCCTTTACCCACACCCATCGACAGCAGCGCGTGGGCTAACTGATTGACCCGCGAGTTGAGGTCACCGTATGTCGTTTCTCTGAAGCGATCTTTGGCGGCGATCTTGAGAGGAAATTTGGAGGCGTTACGACGCAAACCGTCGCCCATCAATAAGGGAGCTCTCGTCGCCATCTAGGATAATACGTCCGGCTCTATTTGCGGGAGTGCGGTCTCGTCCCTGTTCGTTGCAAGTTCAATGGTCACGCGAGCCGCCTCCGACAAGAGAACTAGGCTGAAGATTCCTGCCACGCTCTGACGTTGAATCTTGAACGGTTGAACGTTGAACAATTGTCATCTGCCTTTCCAAAGCGGCGGCCGTTTTTCGACAAAGGCTTTTGGACCTTCCTTAGCGTCGTCCGTTTGCAACACCATGCTCTGAAGGTCCGACTCATAGCGCAGCCCCTGCTCCAGCGTCATTTCGCAGCCTTTATAAATGGCTTCTTTGATATAGCGCAGCGCCAAGGGCGCGCCTTTTAGAAACGATTGCGCCATTTTTTCACCTGCGGGAACCAACTGATCATAAGATACGAGCTGGTTCACCAATCCAATGCGATAACATTCCGCGGCATCATAAAGTTCGCCGGACAGGCAAATTTCCAAAGCTTTTGGAATGCCGACAAGACGCGGCAGCCGCTGGGTTCCACCCGAACCCGCCAGAAAACCAAGCCGCACTTCACTCAGTCCAAGTCGCGCCCCTTCCGCCGCTATCCGGATGTCACACGCCAAACTCATCAAAAGCCCTGTGCCGACGGTATAACCATGAAGCAGCGCGATGGTAATTTTATTCATCGCTGCAATCACGGGTGCCGGAGTGCCCGGAATCGCCGAGTTCTTCGACTGGCGCTGCACCAGCGGAGATTCCCCAGGTTCGATTTCCGTCGCATTCTGCCGCGCACGATCCTTGATATCTCCGCCTACAGAAAACGCGCGCTCGCCATTTGCCTTGAATATGACAACTTGAACGTTTGGGTCCTCTTCCGCCGCGCGGCAATAGTCGACGATCGACCTTACCATCTCGCGGTTCACCGCATTCAACGACTCCGGACGATTGAGCGTGATCCAGGCGGTTTGATTTCTAACTTCGTATAAAACTTTTTCTTCTGCCACCATATTCTCCATTTTGGATTTTAGACTTTTTGATTTTATATATCGGAGAGGCAGATAAGCCATTGCCTAGTCTACCGGTTCATCCAATCTTCATAAGAGTCTGTTCACCCTTGCGCATGAAAGCTGGGAGCGAAAGGGGCAAAGCCTGGAGGCCACAGACGTAGAACCGTGCAGGTACTGCCAGGCCCGAATTATTGGAATCAGCACCATTGGGGTGGCGCGGGCGGCCTTGGAGACAGAGACCCATCGGCTGCGGCCGGAAGGCTTGTCTCTTCGCGTCACTTTCGGAAGGATCCCCAATCCAAATCGCAAATCCAAAATTCTTCATTTCCCCTTCCAAACCGGCGCTCGCTTTTCGGCGAACGCCCGGGGACCTTCCTTGGCATCTTCCGTTATACCGATCAATGCCGAGAGATCGGCTTCCAACCGCAATCCTTCCTCCAGCGGCAGCTCCACTCCCTTCTTGATCGATTCCTTGATGAATGCCACGGACATCGGAGCGCCTTTAAGTATCCGGCCGGCAAGATCCTCTGCAGTTTTAAGCACGTCGGCAGAAGGCACCGCGTTATTCACCAACCCCAATGACTTCGCTTCAAGGCCGCTTACCGTATCGCCGGTAAGACACATTTCCATGGCTTTGGTGACGCCTACCGCCCGGCTCAGGCGTTGTGTGCCGCCGGCGCCCGGGATGATGCCGCGCCGAACTTCCGTGAGTCCCAGCTTGGCATCCTCAGCCGCGACCCGCAGATCGCACGCCAGAGCAAACTCCAATCCGCCGCCGACACAGTAACCGCGAATCGCCGCGATAGTTGGCTTAGTGATCGCCGCTACCGCGCGTGCCTGGGTGTAAATCTTATTGGTCAATTTCTGTTGGCGCCGTTCGATGGGCGAAAATGATGTTTCCGCCCGCTCCTTGAGATCCATCCCTGCTGAAAACGCCTTTTCGCCGGCGCCTGTGAATATCGCGACCCGAATCCCGCTATCCTCCTCCACCTGCTGGCAAACATCGACCAACTCCCGTGTCATCTGTCGATTCATTGCGTTGAGTGATTCAGGCCGGTTGAAGGTTATGAACGCAATCTGATCGCGGGTTTGGTAAAGTATCGTTTGGAAATCCATTGGTTGCTACCTCTTCTAACGCGGTTTTGTTTTCCTCTCCTGTTGCAGCTTCTGCAGAAACGACAGATCGAGAAGCTCTTCGGCTTTTAACCCCATGCCGGCAAGGTTCTTATCGTTGGCGATGACATTCTCGATCGCCTTGGCGGTAATAAACGGCAGTCCCGGTGTCACCTGGCTATAGGCGCGGCGAGTTTCCTCAAGCTCTTCAATGGCCTTGGATCTAAAATACTGGCCAAGATACTCGAGAACCTTTTCTTTATTATTCTCGTCGCGATAAAAATCCATGCCGTCAGCTAAGCCGCGCATAAAATTCATCACCGTCTCCGGTTCGGCGCGAATAAATGACGTCGTCGTCACCACCCCGGAAATGGTGTAATCGAAATCGACCTTGGCGAGATCGACGAGAATGGGAAGACCGGCCTTGCGCGCGAGCAAGGTGAGCGGCGGTTGCACGATCGTCCCTTGAACATGCCCACCGTTCAATGCGGCCCATCTCTCTCCGGCGGCGCCCACGGCGACGATCGTCACGTCTTTTTCCGGGTTCAAACCAACCTGGCGCAGCGCATAACGCGCAACGAAATCCGAGCTCGAGCCGATCTGGCTTACTGCAATCCGTTTCCCTTTCAAGTCCGCGGGAGTCTTAATTGTCGAATGTCCCACCAGGATATAATCGAGCTTGTTGCCGACAGCGCCGACGTATCGAAGCTCCTTTGCCCCCTGCGCCCAGGCATTAACGATCGCCGATGCGCCTTGCATTTCGATCAACACATCTCGGGCAAGCAGCGCCTGCACGCCCTGAACGCCGCCCCGGATGAAAATCGGCCGAACACGGATGCCGTGTTTTTCAAATGATCCAGAACGGTGCGCCACCCAGAAATAGCTCGTCGAACCGCCAAACGGATAGCCGATGTTGAGCTCGCGAAAAGATTTGGATTGAGCAAGAAGTAGGGAAGGCACTAAAGAAATTAATAGGGTAAGAACTAAAATAACGGCTGGTATGTAAACCGAAGAGTATAATTTGGGATTGTGGATTTTGGATTTTAAATTATCGGATAAGAAAGTCTCTGGGCTCCTTAACTTCATTCTATCCTCCGATCTTCAATCTAAAATCCAAAAACGAGAATCCAAAATCTTCATTCCGCCAACTCAAAACATGGCAGTTTGATTTCCGGGTTGTGCGTCTGCTCAAAGACGACCTTCACGTTGTCGCCGAGCTTTACCTTCTCTTTTTTCTCGCCCACCAGTTTACTCTCCACGATCACGCCTTCGTCTAAGATCACATTGATGTAATAAATCGGAACCTCATCTTTGAAGGCGGGATTGCGGGGCACTCGCACCAGAGTAAAACTGTGAATCTTACCCGTGCCCTTGGATTCGATCCAATCGAGCTCGCCGAAACAATCGACGCAGGCGACCCGCGGAAAAAACTGCACCTTGCCGCAGGCGCGGCATTTCTGCAGCAAGAACTTACTGCGAGCAGCCCCTTCCCAGAACGGCTGGTCGACCTTATTCACTTTGGGGATGCTCTTCTGAGGCATTCTTGCTTCTGCCATTATTGTCTCCTTTCCAGGACCAGCGCCGCCGTGGTGCCGAGATTGCGCCCGTAGTTGAGCCAACCGATGCCGGTGACCAGCGCGCGTTTCGCGTTCTTTACCTGGTGGCCATCGGCTTCGCCGCGCAATTGACGCAGCGCCTCGACGATGTGGAGAAATCCACCGGCCAATCCAGCTTGCCCCACCGACAACTCTCCACCGCCGGTGTTCACGGGGAAATCACCTTTGTAAGTGAGATCGTGCGCATCGACGAATTTTCCACCGTCTCCTTTTTTGCAAAACCCCAAATCTTCTATCTGAATCATGACCGCGATCGGGTAGTCGTCATAAATTTCCAGAAGATCGATCTCCTCGTGACGCACCTCGGAAAAGATGCGATCGCCGACCACCTTCATGCCGAATGTGGTCTTATCGGGTGTCATATCGGCGACTTGATAATGCGAGATCTCAGCGTCGGTGACCAGATAAACGAGTTTGTCCGTGATCTTTTTTGCTTTCTCTTCGGATGCCAAGATGACACATTCGGCGCCGGAACACGGCATGACGCAATCAAAGAGCCGAATCGGATCGGAAATCATCCGCGAATTGAGATAATCCTGCATGCTCATCGCTTGGCGAAATAACGCCTGCGGATTGTTGAGCGCGTTTTCGCGCTGCGCCACGGCGATCTTGCCGATCTGTTCGAGTGTTGTGCCGTAGTTTTCCATGTGGAGCCGCTGAATCAGAGCCATCAAAGAATTCGGCCCACCGTAACCATAAACGTCGACAAAGTTGGCGCGCTGATATTCCAGCGGCCTTTGATTGGGGAGACTTCTATCGAAAGAGTTGCCGCCCACCAGCACGGCAGTATCGAGGTGGCCGCACTCTATGGCATCTGCGGCTCGGCGCGCGCTCATGACTCCGCCGGCGCCGCCATAGTCGCCGTTCAAAACCCAATCAACCTCAAGACCCAATTGCTCCGCGACGTGCGGCGAAAAATCCGGGCTGGCCTGGGTCGTGATCGAGAGCCCGCGCACCTCTTTTTTGTGCATCCCGGCGCGCTCGAGCGCCTGCCGGATGGCATTGGCATAATGTGTCAACACCGATTCTTCCGATTTTCTCGAGTATTCCGTCGAGCCGTAGCCCACTAAGCAAACTCTTTTCCGTCGCATGATTCTCTCCTGGTTAATCTTCAGATAGACCTTTGCTGATCATTTCCGGTTTAGCGCTTCAGGCCCACCTTCAAGAAGGTTTGGCCCATAGCCCGGTTCAGCTCGGCTTCACGCCCATAGAGCAGACGCAGCATCCGCGTTTCTCGATAGAACCCTTCGAAAGGAAACTCTTTACAGACGCCGTAGCCACCATGGATCTGAATCGCGATATCCGCGGCCTCAAATGCCATGGTTGCGGCTCTCTTTTTTGCCAGCGCCGCCGCATCGAAAAACGGCAAACTCTGATCGGCGCGGGCGGCGGCTTCCATGGTCAACCACATGCAGCCGCGAAGATTCACTGACAAATCCGCCAGCATCCACTGAATTGCCTGACGCTGCGCCAGGGTTCTGCCGAAAGTTTCGCGAGTTCGCGCATGCTCAATGGCATCAGCCAAACAGCGCATGCCGATACCGAGGCAGCGCGCCGCAATGCGCAGCTGCTCGGCGGCAAGAATTTCTCCAGCCTCGTATTCGTACCCGAGCAAGCGGCTTTCGGGAACTTCGAAATCGCGCAGCTTCAGCCGCCCCATTGCCGCATCGCTTGTTAGATCGACTTCATCCTCTATGGAGAGTCCGTGGTCACTTTTTTGGACCAGAAACAAGCCGATTCGGTGAGTCCCCTGTTCCCGGGCTGGCAGCAGGAAAAAATCGGCGGAGGGACTATAGATCGTGATCTCGCTGTTGCTGATGCTGAAGCCTGAGGCTCCAGGACGATAACGAGTACTAATTCCATCGACGGTGCCGGTTTTGTGAATCTGATCAAATGCCAAGGCCAAGGAGCACTTGCCGGCTTGCAGGTCTTTGGCGAAATCTGTCTTAGCCAACAGCGCCGGAGCGCAGGCCGGCTCGAACGGCAGGATGCTTCGGCCGAACTCGCGGTAGACCAGAACCCGCGCCAAATAGCCGATTGGTTCGGCCCCGGACTCAGGTAGCTCAAGCGTCCATAAGCCTAGACGCTGCGCGACGCTTGTCAGTGTCTGATGGATGTCCGCATCCAATCGACGGCGCGGTGGATCGCCGGGCGGCAGAAAGTGTTCTCGTTGCCTGAGATAATCGCCTTCGCGCGTAAGCAATTCCTTTTGGACAAATTGAACTGCCGTACTCTGAATCAGCTTCTCTTCTTCGCTCAGTTTGAAGTCCATGGTTTATCGCGAAATGACACCTTGATACTCGACTCCGCCTTATGGCAGTTCGAGGCCGGCAACGCCTTCACGAAAAAGCGCCCGCTGGATAATATGGCGCTGTATCTCGGAAGGACCCTCGATGATTCGCCGAGCGCGCGCGTGACGAAAATAACGCGCCAACACATGGCTCTTGCGCAGCATCGTCGGCCCGGCGATCTCCAGAGCGAAATCGACGATCTTGTGCAACAGTTCAGTGCCGAACAATTTAACGTTAGCCGCTTCGGAGCGAACGTCCATCTTCTGATCGGCTTTCCATGCGCCGAAATAGCTTAAAGTCCGCAGCGCTTCCAATTCACCTAGAAAATAACCGATTCGCTCGACAAATTTATTCGCGTCGGCCGAGTCGCCGCCGAGCAACTGCGCGACAACCCGCAGAACCCGTTGCGCCATGCCGTGCGCGCGAATGCCGACTTGAAAACGACGCGCGCCCAGCCATGCTTGATTGAGCGCCCAGCCATTGCCGACTCCACCGAGAACTTGACTGCGAGGCACACGGCAATCTTCGAAGACCAGTTCGCAAGGCTCACTGCCGGCGATTGTTTCGATGCTGCGGGTCACGCGATACCCTGGCGTCCCGGTCTCAATTAAGAAACAGGTTACACCTTCCCTTCCCTTCGTGTCCGGCAAACGGGCGAACAGCTGCACGAAATCCGCCACGTCAGCGAAGGTCGGAAACATTTTCGTGCCGTTGATAATGAAGTGATCGCCATTCGGCACCGCTGTGGTTTGCAACATCGAAGGATCGGCGCCCGAAGCAGGTTCGGTCAAGCCGAAGGCGGAGGTCTTCTCGCCGCGAATGCACGGCCAAAGAAACTTCTCGATCTGATCGCCTTTGCAGTTGTAAAGAATATTGGAGACGTGATTGCCAAACTCGAAAGGGACGGCGCTTTTTTCCAGCTCCTCGGTAATAGCCAGCATCGCGACATTGCTCACTTGCATACCGCCGTACTCTTTTGGAACATCGAGATGCCAAAGGCCTTGAGCCTCAGCCTGTTTCTCGAGATCTTCCATTATCTCTATGTAGCGTAGTATCACCGGATCGCGACTCAATCTGGCGCGACTCTTCCACCGGCTGCCTTCGAAAATGTCGGGAGCGTCTTTGAACTCGGGTTCGAGCGGAATCAAACGTTCGCGGACAAACTCCTCGACGGTCTTGCGCAAAGTCTCTTCTTCGGGTGACAAGCGAAAATCCATCTAGGCTTTCCTCATATGGATAATGACTCTAGCGTGCCTGATCATGACAATGTCCAGCACCCCTTACCACACCTAAAAATAAACCAAAAGATAAAATCATCTATCGTCCAGGCTGCAGTAAGTACTTGCCCTCAGGAAGCTAGTTGAAGTGTCGCGCCGCTTTTTACTTCAACAAATAATTTGAACCCGGGACATCATCACGTGACGAAAAAATTTGAACTTGCCGCCTCGCCAAGAGGCGCGGGCGCGGCGCGCTGAAATACTTTCGAATGAATGTTCATCGGCTCACGATGAATTTGTAGAGCCTAATGTGCGACTCTAGCCGCTCTGACCAGTCGCTTTGAGCCAAGAGCGATTA
>JAICEJ010000111.1 GCA_025924215.1 Candidatus Binatia bacterium | reverse complement strand
TTTTCGCATGCTTCGACAAACTGCTCTGCCGCCAACTGCGAAGGAAAAGCGGTTTATAAAAACTCAGCCACGGTTCCATTGCCCAATCTCCTTGTGGCTTGATCAATTGGCGAATAAATGAGTCATTCGCCTGATTTTGACTTGTGAACCTTGAACTTTGCGTTGTTCACCGTCCGAACGTCCCATCCTTTTCCATCTCATCGAGAAATCGGCGGTCGATCAGTTGCGATGCGTTCACCTGCTTGGCCCGCGGGTCTGTTTTGGCGATTTCATCGAGGGTTGCCTGGATTGCGATGGGCTTGATATCCAAGCGTGGTTCTAGAACTTTCATCTCGGCGGTATAAGCGGCGTCGAAAACCTTGCGATCGGTTAAACCGATTTTCTTAGCCATCAACCGATAAGCCAGTTCGCGATCCGTCATCATGATCTTGAGCGATTCTGCCATGGCGTGCATGAAATGGCTGACGACCTTCGGCCGTTTGGCAATGACCGATCGCAACGTCACGAATCCGGTGGCCACGTAAGGAGGTTTTAATTCGCGACCGTCGATCACGTAATTGTAACCCATGAAGGCGGCTCGCGTGTCTTGCGGCGTCGTTAGCGAAGCGGCATCGACCGCTCCCGAGGCTAAGGCCTGGAACGTTTCAGGCGCGCCGCCGGTCTGTATGAAGTTGGCATCCCGAGTTAGATCCAAACCCTTCTGGCGAAACCCGTACTGGGCAAAGTAGTGCGAGTTGCCGCCGATTCGTCCGACGCCGATTCGCCTACCCTTTAAATCTTCCGGTTTTTTGATGTCGGGCTTGCCCATGATGCTGTGGGTCAAGACGTTCTTCACCGAGCCAATGAAGACAAAATCGGTATTGCCGCCCAGAAAAGCGCGAATCGGTCCTTCACCGCCAACAATAGCCACGGCGCCGCTACCGCTGCTCATGGCCGCGGTGACAATGCCGGATGAGGCGATATAAACCAGTTGAAATTCGAGGTCATATTTCGAGTAAAGCCGAGCTTCCTCGGCCACCCATGGCAGCGCCATAGCTATGCTCGGCGCGGACTGAAGACCAACGAGTTTCTCGGCGGAGATCCCGGTGGCAGGGAAAAATGACGCGCCGCCAATGAGAACGACGATTAGAAGACCGATACGAGTTGTCAGCAGATGAACTCCGATCATAACCCCTCCTGTGGTCGTGCGGAACGGCCCACCCATGGCGCGCCGATCTATTCGCTCTTTATCACCGGCATCACTTCCTTGGCGAACAACCACATCGACTTTTTTATTTGCTCGTGCGCAATACCGCCGAAGTTAAAAGTAGTCGTCAAGGTATCGAAGTAGTAGTTTTGCCGCGCGTTGTGAAAGATCTTGATGCACTCCTCCGGGTTGCCGTAGAGATTCCGACCAGCGGCAAGCATCGCGTGCCAATCATAATGCGCCGGCGCGACCGTCAATGACTTGCGGCCGATTCGGGAAATTTCATCGTAGCGGCTGATCGCGGCGCGAGCGATCTCCTCCGCCCTGACTGAGCTCTCGTTCACATGAGTGCGCACATGGAATTGACAGTGCCTTTCTTTTGGACCGATTCCCGCTTCCATCAAGCCTTGCTTCCATGCCTCGACACCGGCACGAACTCTTTCAGGCGGATGCGGATGGCCGACAGTCATGATGTGGAAGCCGTTGCGTCCAGCCCATCCCAAACCTTCTACCGACGTCCCGGCGACCCAGATCGGCGGATGCGGCCGCTGCACGGGCCGCGGATAAAGTGTCAGCTCGTCGTAATTCCAAAATTTTCCGCTATGACTGCTTCGTTCCCTCGACCATGCCTTTAGAATAATCTCCAGAGCTTCAATCAACCGTTGCCGATCATTTTCGCGTGCAACGCCGAAAACCCGATAATCCAATTCGGTATTGCCTGAGCCGATGCCAAACTCAAGCCGCCCGGCCGAAAGGGCATCGACCATGGCATAATCCTCGGCCGTATGCAGTGGATGGCGTAGCGGCAGAATGGCAATGCACGGCCCCAAGCGAATCTGCGACGTGCGCGTCGCCGCAGCCGCTAAGAGCACTGCTGGATTTGCGGCCAGCCCGCCGTAGCCGAGGAAATGATGCTCGTTAAACATGAAGCATTCCCATCCCAGTTCTTCGGCCAGCTGAACCTGCTCAAGAATCTGTTCGTAATAAATTTCGTAGGGCGGATCGAGGTCCGGGAAGTAGGTGGTAAGAATGTTGATCAGGTAGAAGCGCATGATTGTTTGACCTTGCTGCACGCGTTTGCATACGAGCGCTGCCGCAATCGTCAAGCGTCGTACGCATCCGGACCTGGAGCACTATATTTCGGACTCTTCTACTATAGGTAATGCGCTTTGCCCAGGATATTAACCGGGCTGCCCGTCGATCCTGGGCTGGGTAAGAATCGGCGCATAGACGATCACGAAAATCAGGAAGGCCGCAATCCAGAGCATGCCACTTAGGATAACGAGCTGAGAAAACCACAGCGGGAAAATGGATGGCAACAAGCCGCGCAGCACGGCGGCGATGTTCAGCAACGCAAACGCGACGGCGATGGAGGATGTGACTTTAAGAGGTCTGGCAGTATGCCCGAGAGAGACCCGCGCCATCATCCCGATGGTCAGCACGCCGATACCACCGACTGTAAACGCATGAATCGTGAATTGCGCCGCTACCAATCCGAGGCTTGCTGCTGCCTTCAACAAGAAACCGACCACGATCCAGCCATAGCCGAGGTGAAGCACCCACAACAACGGCGCTTGCCAATAACGATGGCTGTACCAACTCACCACGCGAATGCCGTTGATGATGGCGGCTAGCCCGGCCAAGGCGCCCGCCACTTCCGAGTTCGGGAACAAGAGTTCGGCAAGCAAATACGCGATCACGGTTAATGGCGCGAGCCATTCGAGAAGCGGCCGGCGCTTGATCACAACACCAGGCAAGGCGCGCTCAGTAAAGAAGGGAACGACTCTTCCACCCATGATTACGATCAGCAGGATGATCAGATACAGGCCCAAAAATATGCCGTGATGAGCAACACCGGGAACCACGCCGAGAAGTTCCAGATGGACCAGCAGGTTGGCGAAAAAGAGACCCAAGATCAACGGCAAAAAGAGCAGATTGCGTTTTTCGCCATGGCGCACCAGAGGCACACCGATGCTGGCGGTAAGCGCCGGTAAGAAAGCCAGATCGACAACAGAAATCGACCAGGCCGGCATAGTCGCGGCAAAGAATGGCAGGATTCGGCCCAGGAGCCATAGTGTAACAAGAGTCGCTAAAAAACCACCGGTTGCTGTCGATCTTCCGGTCCAGTTGCGCACGGAAGTGAGTAAAAAGCCGGCGATCACCCCGACTGTGTAGCCGAAGATCATCTCGTGGCTATGCCAACCAATCTGTCCGTAGTAGGTGCTCAAGGCGCGCCCGCCTGTGAAGACCGGGATCCACAGAGCGATCAAGATGATTGCGAATGCGCCGCTTAGAAGAAAGAATGGGCGAAAGCCGAGGTTAAATACTACCAGCATCGAGTTTTCAAACTCTGAAGAGAAGCAGCATCGGCGCCCTCAGCGCGGCCGGGTCACGCTAGCGCCGGTAGAGCTGTTTGATAAACCCGGACGATTCCATTTCCTGCACGAAGCTCGGATCAACGAACGACTTCGGATCGGCCGATGCGGCTTTGGGGTTGCGCGGCGCCATATCGTCGAGCAAGGTTTTTATACCTGTGGGGTCAGCATACGGCACTTCCAGCAGAACTGAAGTGTAATTTTTGTAGGTCCGCTCTAGGCCTTCGGGATCAGTCAGCTTGGTGTACTTGCCTATGACCGCCTTGGTCCCCTCTTTATCGTTCTTGACGTAATGGATGGCTTCGGTTATCGCGCGGACAAACTTCGTCACCATCGGTCGCTTGCTCTTGATAATTGCCTCCGTAGTCACGATGCCGTTACCGTGCAGCGGGATCTTCAACGTTGCCATGTTAACTAAATCGCGATAGCCGAGGCGTTCGGCTTCTTTTATGAAAGGCTCGTTCATGATGGTGAACTGCGAGATGTTTTTTGAAATCGCCGCGAGCCGCTCGGGATTGCCGCCGGCGGGGACAATCCTCACGTCCTTCTCCGGATCGATGCCCAGGCGCCGCAGTGAAAGCCGCAGCCCCATGTCCGAAATACTGCCGAAGCGATTGACCGAGCCGATCTTTCCGCGCAACTGCTCAGGGGTGGTGATATTCGGTGCGCTGATTATATGGTCGATGAAAGTCGGGATGATCGATAGTATCATCACGGTATCCGCGCCGCCGAGCCGGGGATTAACTACGTTAGGCGCCGACGTGATGACGATATCGAGATCGCCCGCGACCAGTGCCTGCATCGCCGGTGGACCGGCGCCGAAAAAGATCGACTCGACGGCGAGACCCTGCTTGGCTGAAAATCTCTTTTCCTGCGCCACCCAAAGCGGCGTATGCGAAGCCGTCATCGCCGCCCAGCCGACCCGCACCCGTTCCTGAGCCGAAGCGAGCAACGGATGGATGACAACCAACGAAAAAGTGAATGCTATAGAGACAACGGCTCTGAACATGAACTTCACCTCAAAAGAATCCAGTCAATTGACACCTCTGATTGCAAGCACCCTCGTGCCGCTTCGCACGCCATCCTAATTGACGGTTTTTACAATAACAAGGAATCCTTGCACACTAGCGGCAACATCGGGCTGTAAAAATTCGCTTGCAGCTGCTCAAAAAGATCTCAGAGTTAAGGCGCGCGAAGTTCGATGAGCTGAGGCGTACGCTTCAGTACGTTGAAGCGAGTCGGGCGAGCGCAATGAAGCCTATGAGTTTTTTTCAGCAGCCTGCTAGGCTAGGGATTTACTTGGTGATGGAGTAGCAAAAAGAATCGCGCGGCTCGGCGCCGATGGTCGGATGAACTGACCAGCGCAGCAGGAGTCCTTCTCGTTGCATGCCGGCCTTTTCCATTACCCGGGCCGACGCCACGTTATTGATATCACACACGGCCCAGACGCGGTAAACCGCAGGGTCTTTGAAGGCAGTATCGATGAGCGACTTGACCGCCTCGGTCATGTATCCTCTGCCCCAATAGCTCCGGGCCAGGACATAACCGAGTTCCCACTTGTGACCGTCGACTCTGGCGTTGATCATACCCAGGAGCTGGCCGTCCTCCTTGCGTACCAGAGTCCAATGATAGGAAGTGCCTTCCTGCCAAGTCGCCAGGCAACTCCGAATGAAGGCGCGAGTCTCGTCGACTTTGCCGTAAGGCAGCCAGGTTAAATACTTGGTGACTTCAGCATCCTGGGCATATTGACGAAAGATCTCCTCGGCATCGGCCAATACCGGTTTTCGCAGTTGCAGCCGATCGCTTTCGAAGGTTTCAGGCGGGCTAGTCACTCAGCGCAAATCCGAAAAACATGATCGCTAAGTTTAGGTTCGCCTAAAATAATATTCAAGAGTTTGTTTCGCGAAGAGCCGGTAAAGACAAGTTCGTTAGTCAAGATCAACGTCGCCACCGACATCGCTATCTGATTCCAGACCGGAACGATACTCTTTTAGGCATGGCACGCACGCGAATACATGATCAATCGACAAGCCGCAGACTTCGTCGGTTTCCATTGCCATTCTCCGGCACAGTGGGCAACGATGCTGGTGCTTGTTCGGCGGGGAACACGACGTCTTGCTTTTTGCGACGCCATGGAGCGGGATTATTTTAGCTTTCATTTCGACGATGTCTCCGAACCATGCGCCGGCCTCAGTGGTCAAGATGGCGCCAACACGATTACCTCCGAGAGCAACGTGAATGCCAAGCTCGGGGGAGAACTTTCAGACTAACGAGTGCCGAAATTGCGGCAAGAGTTCTAAACGTGCGTAACCTTGCAGGTTGACTGGGGATCGAAAGCGCAACTTTGGGTACACACTGTAGCCGAAGTTGCTATGGCTCAATGAAGAGACAGGCGCGAAGTAGAGCCATGACCGACTGTCCGTGGCCGAAAAGTGCGCCAACCGTGTCGCGTTTATATCCGAGCAGAGGTTACGCTGCTCTTTCGCTATCGCCGAGCGATTCTCGGCTAATGACGGGATTCGCCGGCGGTGGCGCGTCGTGGCCGGCTAGATTGTGTTTGGTTGTGGCATCGGCAGTATACCGACATTATTGCGGGGTAAGAATCTGTTTGAGTTTCGACAACAAGGCGGGATTCGTTTTCACTAGGCCATGAACAGTTCTCTCTAATTCCTCGCCACTCAGCGGACTGATATCGAGATTTGATTTTTCCGCGTCGGCCAGAAAACTGGCATCGCTCATGGTCGCCCAAAAAGCCTGCCGGAAAAGTTGGACTCGGTCCTTCGCAGTTCCCGGCGGGAGCACAAACGGCCTCGCGATTGCGCTGACGTCGTGAATACCTAATTGGATCAACCGGCGCGCCTCCTCGGTCTTGGCGTAATCGATAACCAGCGGAACTTTGGGCAGATCTGCATGCGGTTTGGGCAGCGCTTGCAAGACAATTGTCAGATCGCCGCTTTCGATCGATTTTTTCCACAGCGAGCGAAAGGTTTCCCAGCCGTTGCAAGTTCCGTTGAGCTCGCCTCTTTCGATGGCCAGGCGCATATCTCCGGTACTCTTGTAACCGAGCACTAGTTGCATTGGCAGCCCGGTGGTCGCGTGGATTACCCGCGAAGTATCGTGACCGCCAGTTCCGGGAGCGGTGGCGCCCAGCCTTGGCGGAGTCTTCAGCGCCATCCATTTCTCGACAGTGTCGACGCCGCCGGCTTTTGGAAAGCCGCAGACGATTTCCACTTTGGCTACGCCGCCGACGTATTCGAACTTTGCCGAATCGAACTGGATTTCGTTTTGGCCCATTGCTTGGAGCGGAAACAACGAGCCGCTGAAATGTCCCAAGGTCAGCCCGTCGTTCTTTGCCAGCTTGTATAGGTAGTTCGCTGAAGCCAAGCTCCCGGCCCCAGGCATATTTTCCACTATAAAATCGGGATTGCCGGGAATGTACTTGCCGATGTAGCGCGCCATGAGGCGTGCGTAAAAATCATAGCCGCCTCCGGGCGGATAGCCGACCAAGATACGTACTGTCTTGCCCTGGTAAAAATCCGCGGTAGCTGCTTCCGCTGCATGGCTTGAAAACGGAACCAGAGCAACCAATGCGATCAAGCTACAAACAGCCGTTGAAATGAGTTTGTTCATACTGTTTTTCGCTCGGCAAATGGCTATTGGCTCCCAAGCTCTTTGAGCGCTTCTTTAAGATAACTCTGATCGACATATTTGACCGCGTTCGATACCGGACCTTTGGCTTGGCTTTGTTCGGCGTAAATCTGGGTGACTACCTGGAGGCCGTCCAAGTTGATATCGCCGTCGGGATGCCACATGCGGCTGCCCGTATAAAACTCCCACCCGCGCCTGGCATGATCGGGTTTGAGGTTCATTTCTTTGGCGAGGAAATCCACCGCTGGTTGTTTGTTTTGATAGATCCAGCGCATGGTCTGAGCCATGGCCTTCGAGAAGCGCGTCACAACCGGCCGGTTTTTCTCTCCCCAGGAGCGCTTCAGAGAGAACGCCGCAAGCTGATAGTTGGGAATCACATCGACGAATTTGCCGATTTCATTGAAGCCCTGCTCTTCCGCGGCGTAATTGACCGGCAGCGACAGCGCCGCGGCGTCGATCTGGCCGGCAGTCAAAGCCGCGTACGTCTGCGGCGTTCCGCCGATGACGAGAAGCTTGTAATCGCGCGGATACTCCAGCCCTTTGACCTTCAGCACTTGCCTGAGCGCAAACGTCACACCGGAAGTCAGACTTATGGCTCCGAAGGTCGCGCCACGCAAATCGGCGTAGGTTTTGTACTTCTTAGCCGCCATGATCGACTGGGTAAGTCCGTTGATGATGCCGCCAACCATTACCAGATCGAGTCCCTTTTCAACGGCGGCAATTGGCGCGTCGGCGGAGCTCCCGGCAATTTCCAGCGAACCTCCAGCCAGCGCCTGAATACCCACGTCGGACGCGCGAATGACGACTAAATCGACATCGAGTCCCTGGCGTTCGAAGAAACCCATCTTCGACGCAATCCACAGTGGACCATAGCCGAGCGTCTTGGTCGCCGAGCTAACACGAAGCTTGATTCTTTCTTGGGAGCCGCATGGTGCAGCATGCAGGAGGAACAGCACAGTCGTTACAATGATAGAGGACTTCATCAACATGAGCGCCTCCTTTTAGAGAGCTGTTCGCGACGGCCGTCAAGTAAGAACATCTTCCCCGCGCCATTGATCGATGGTCACTTTATCGTACCCCAAGATTTCGCCGAGAATCCGATCATTGTCGGAACCGAATCGATTGGGTAAACGAAAAGGCTCTTCATCCATTCCCTTGAATAAAATGCCGCCGCGCGGGACTTCAAACGCGCCGATGAGAGAATCAGGAAACGCCGCGAAGTAGTTTCGATGCCTCAGCTGCGGATCCTTCAGTAAATCGGCGCCAGTCTGCACCACGCCGGCTGCAACACCCACGGATTGGAGCTTGGTCATTATGTCTTCCGCGCTTCTTGTTTCCGTCCACTGCTGCACGATGGCATCGAGTTCGGATGAATGCTTGAGTCGCGCCTGACGATCGGCAAACCGGCTGTCGCCAGTCAACTCCGGCGCACCGACGACGCGGCAGAAACTGCGCCATTCATCATCATTTCGCACTGAGATCACGCACCATCGATCATCGCCCCGGCACCGGTAACAGCCATGCGGCGCTGCCACTCCATAATGATTCCCTTGGGGTTTTGGATCATCGCCGTTAACCGAAGCTTCGAGATAGGTCGTACCGAGCGTATAAGCGGTGCCTTCGATCTGCGCCAAATCGATGGTGACTCCTCTCCCCGTCCGGCGGCTGTTTAATAAGGCAGCGACCATCAAGGTCGGTCCGATGATGAATCCCAAATGATCGGGATACACTCCCTGGCTGCCGATGGGGCGGGCCTGTTCCGGGTGATTCCACAGATAGGTCATGCCTGAGAAGGCAGTTAAATTGAACCCCCACGTTCCATAGCTGCTCTTGGGTCCGTCGGAACCGAAGCCGGGCATTTTAAGAATCGCAAGCTTAGGATTGACTTTGCGAAGCTCGTCATCGCCTAATCCGAGCTTATCCAATACCCTGGGACGGAAGTTTTGCAAAATCGCATCCGCTTTTCCCGCGAGTTCTTTGATGAGCCGCTGGCCGATCGGATGCTTGAGATTGACGCTCAGCGAGCGAACGCCGAGATTGCACTCGATGAAGCGCGGCGCCGCGTCGATGTCTTGGTGTTGTCCGTAATGGCGGAAAGTGTCGAGGCCGCCTTTTCGGGACTCGATTTTGATGACCTCAGCGCCGTAGCTCGCCAGCAACCGGCCGGCATAGGGACCGGCATACCCGGTCGTGAAGGTGAGGATTCGCACCCCTTCCAGTATGCGATTCGCGCTCAACACGGTTAGTCCGATCTGTTAGCGATCATGTAAATCCACCCGAGATTCGCAGTAAAGATCATCCGTGTACGGTTCAAGCGACTCATCTAAATTGATACTTGAGGTTTTTTTAGATCACACCATCCGCTGTCAGAACTGCCAATTCATTCAGTTCGAGACCGAGCTCGCCACAAAAGATCTCCTGATTGTGCTGGCCCAAAAGCGGCGCGGGTGCCGGCGCCGCGCGTTGACCGTTCACCATAAACGGACTTCCCGGTTGCTCGAACGATCCGAGCACAGGATGTGTCACGGTGGCGAAGAAACCTCGCGCCCGAATGTGCGGGTCCTTCATAAAATCCGATGGCGTGTTGACCGGCAACCCCGGTATGCCGTGCTTCTGCATCAGTTCGGCGAGGTCTTCTTTAAGGAAGCGAGATGTAAACGAGGTCACTTGCGCGTTGATATAATCAGCGTTAGCACGCCGCAGGTTGCTGTTGATCCATTTGGGATCGTCGAGCTCCGGCGCGTGATCTTCCCAGACTTTGAGCAACAACGGCCAATGAGCCTGCGTGACGAACAGCGCGATGTAGCCGTTCTTGCATTCAAACAGATTCGCTGGCGCATTGTGTTGGTGCTGGCTGCCGGCGCGCTTCATCACCCGGCCCTCGGCGGAATAGTTGAAGGCCACATGTTCGTGCAGCGCCATACTGGCTTGAACGGAAGCGTCAATATATGCGCCGATGCCTCGGGTCTCCCGCTGCCAGAGAGCCAAGGTAATGCCGTAGGCGGCGAATAGGCTAGCATAGTAATACGATTGAGTTTCCGGCGGATTGCATGGTGCCATCTTCGGGTCGCCGCTGATGTAGAGCAATCCACCCATAGCGGTGCCGACGATGTCCGGCGCCTTGAATTGCGCGTAGGGTCCATCCTGGCCGAAGCCCGTAAGCGACGCCAGGATGAGTTTGTTTTGCATCTCGATCAAATCGCTATAACCCAGATTGTGCGACGCGAGAAAACCCGGCGCGAAAGTTTCTAGTACGATATCGGCACTCTTCGTTAGACGTAACAATAACCGCTTACCGTGCGGTTTTGTAATATCTAATGTAATACTTCGCTTGCCGGCGTTGAGATAAGCGAACCGAAGACTGCCTTCGCGGTGCGCATGGCCTTTGGCAAAGGGCGGCTCGGAGCGGGTCAAGTCGCCTTCCGGAGGTTCGATTTTGATGACGTCCATGCCCATGTCACCGAGCAATTTACCGCATAGCGCGCCCATGGACGATGTCAGATCCAGCACTCGAAATCCCGGCAGTAGCGCCGCTGACGTAGTCGTATTACTCATCGATAATCTCTGAAATTTTCCCTACAGGCTGCTCAAAGGATCTCAAATGCCAGGCGCGCGAAGGTCGGTGAGCGGAAACGCACATTTCAGTACGTTGGAGCCAGTCAATCGAGGGTAACGAAGCATGAGTCTTTTCAGCAGTCTGTCAGGATTTGTGATTCTTGATGATGTGCTGGGCCAAACGCCAGCGCAAAACTTCCGGAGTTCCTTCGGTAATGCGAATACTGCGCACCTGGCGATACCACCACTCGAGCGGCAGATCCCGCATCAGCCCTAATCCGCCATGCACTTGAATCGATCGGTCGACGACCCGGCTGGCCATTTCGGCGCACATGATTTTGGTCATGTAAGATAATTGCCGGACATCCTCGCCGCGGTCATGACGCCAGGCGCACTCATAGACCATCAGCCGACAAGCGTGCAGCTCCATCGCCGAATCCGCGATCATAAACTGAATCGCCTGCCGGTCAGCCAGCGGGCGGCCGAAAGTGGTGCGCACCTTGGAATATTCGATCATCATATCCAGCGCGCGGCTGGCTATGCCGACTGGACGCGCGCCGTGGCCGCGAATGCGTCCCTCTTGTATCCAGCCCTGAGCGATTGCAAAGCCCTGGCCCTCGCCACCGATGATGTTCGCCGCCGGCACGCGCACATCTTCGAAGAGAATCTGTCCGGGCGTGTCGCCCATCATCGTTGGCCACAGGCGCTCCAACGTGACGCCTGGCGCCTTCATATCGACGATGAAACAGGTTACGCCGCCACGCGCGCCTTTTTCCGGATCGGTCACAGCGATCACCTGAGCGTAATCCGCCGACTTGGCGCCGGTGATGAAACGTTTTGTGCCATTGATGATGTAGTGATCGCCATTCTTGACGGCGCGGGTTTTCATGCCTGCCGGATCGCTACCGGCGTCGGGTTCGGTTTGCGCGAAGCAAACGCGCTTCTCGCCGCGTATAACCGGGTAAAGAAAACGTTCCTTTTGTTCCTCGTTACAATGAAACAGCACCGGCCGGACTTCCGG
>JAICEJ010000110.1 GCA_025924215.1 Candidatus Binatia bacterium | reverse complement strand
GGCTGGCTTGGCGCAAGGAGCCCCTGTGTTGGAGGTGTTGGCTTGGTCGGCGATTCCCGTGATTCTATTGTTTTATCTGTTTTCACCGCGGAGGAGTAATGCACTCAGGAGCGCGTAGTGTCCGCCGGAGGCATGCGCGCCCATTGGACCAAAGTCCGTATATGCTCCGTGATTTCTCGTGAGTTCATACGACCTTACGTATCTGGCAGACGGAGTCATTTTCAGCGTAAAATCACTGGGAGAGATTCTTGTCGATTCAGAACCAAATGGAGGTTTGTATGAAAAAGATTATGAACACACGAAATTTTTTAGCCTCGATAACACTCGGAGCCGCATTGTCTGTCACGGGTTGTGTTCTTCTCGCCGTTCCAGTGGCGATTAAATATTATCAAAGCACGCGAGAGTATGTGGCAACGGCCGAGATCGGTATGGACGCCGAGGCGGTTTATCGCACTGCTGTGAAGGAAGCTCAAGCAAGATCATCGACTATAAAAATTCTGAAGCGAGATGACTCGGGAAGGCTGCTCGAAATAACCGACGGCAGCCAGACCGCTTCTCTCAAGGCGGTGCCGCTGGCCAGCGATAGGACGGAAATTGTCGTTGTCGCCGACGTGCCAAAAAGCGCAGGTGGAAAAAAAGGTGAGCAAGAACTCGCTTTAAGGATAATTAGCATTGTGGCTGACAGTCTCGGTGTAAAATACGAGGTTACGAAAAAGTAGGTGGAGTTTTCAGCTGTAAAACGAAAAAGAAACTTCCCATAAAGTAAGGGACAAGCAAGACATTTTCCGCTCAGTTATGGCAAACACCGGATTATCTTAAGTTACGAATTGAGCCGGCTCGCTTGGGAGAAGATGGGCGTGTCTGTTTAGACATACCCTCCGCCCATGAAATAGCTCACGACGCGCTCGAGCATGGAAAAATAAACTAAATGGCCAGCTTGAATGCTGTGCGCCAAGGAACGTTTAGGTCAAGCAATCACGATTTGCGATTCAGAAGGCTGAAGGATCAAGAAGCGAGATTCCGAAGTCTCAGCCCATGGCCGACATTTGCGGAGCTAAAACATCTTTTTTTTGGTGACTAAAAACACGTGAGGGAGTATCAATGAAAAATCAAGAAACGCAAAATATAGAGCCCGGCCTCGAGCTCGTGATTGCTTTTGTCGGCTCGTGGATACGCTTCGTATGCAGACAAAGAAGTCGAGGATGGCTGAGACCGGCTCTCCTGTGTCTTCTTGTCGGCTGTGCGTCGAACCCTAAGACCATTACTTTTCAGCACCATTACCATCGTCAAGATTTGAGCTTCAACGAAGAGGATTTGAAACAGCTGCAATTCTACATATCTACGGACATCGTCGCTCGGTATAAAGATGCCACGGGAACGAAGTCCGTGCTGGTGACCGGAATGACGCCGGTTGTAGTGACGGGTGCAGGCCCGAATTGGGTCAAAGTGAACTCTAGGGAGGGAGGCGTCGACGTTCCCTTCGTCACGGACCCAAACCATTACAACGGTTTTTACTGGATCGCCACCGAAGTCGAAGGCAGTAAGGAGTTCAAGAAGATAAGCGAGCTTCCCGAAAAAGTTTTTCTTCACAAGGGAACCCGATACCAACTGGTTTCCGGATCCGGTGCCTTCCTACTGGTGGACTGGGAAGGCTGGGAAAGCCTTGCCAAGTCACGCAAAGTTACTGAGGGGCGACGAGTGGGTGATAGATAATCCTAGAAAGAATAACGGCTCATAGGCTCCTGTAATTGGATACTATTGCAGCAGCTGCACGTCGTTTCGCATCACCGATCAGCAACTCGCAGAGCCTCAGCGGTCGAAATTACCGAGTCGGCCGAACGATAAGCATTAACGACTTTAGAGTTTTCTCGTTGTTAATAATCCCGCTAAGATTAAACCTGCATAGCCGCTGCGGAAATCACATCTCCGATCCGAATAATTCCGCCGCGTACCACATCGGCGCGCAGGCCGCCGCGATGAATCAATCCGCGCATGACTCCTTTGATCGTGAGTTTTTCCAAATGCGCGCACGGCTCGCACAGCCTGGTGCCGCGTAACACCGCCTCGCCCACCGCAAATTCTCGATCGATAAAATGATTGAGCGCCACTCCCCGAGTCACGATGTTGCGCCTGGCTTGCGCAGCATCGATCTCGATCCCATAATCTCGTCCCAAAGCCTCGATGGCTTCGATTTCGATCAAGGTCACTTCCCGCCCGGTGCCGGGAGTCTGGCTGTAAGTGCCGGTTTTGAGATAGTAGCGATCCCCTTCCAGCCCCTTGCCGGCGGTAGCCTGGATCTCTCCGAGTGAGATGATTGGGGCGGCCCCGGCAAAAGCGATATGGATCGATGAAACGGTGCCTGTCACGATTATGCTCAATCCTGTTTGCGTGCCAGCAGCGCGTTTATATCGGGCGTCTGCATCCCTTCCTTCAGCAGATTGCATGTGCCCTTTTCCAGAATCTCTTGAGCCAATCGCCGGGTGGCGGTGATCGCGGCCTTGGTAAAGCCCGATCCGTAGCTGACCCGCGCCACGCCCAGATCTTGTAGTTGTTGAACGCTGGGCGACTGGGGGCCGGCGAGAATGCTGATCGGCGCTTTCACCTCTTTGGCTAAGCGCCCGATAATCTCGGCCGAATGGAGGAAGAGGTAAAAAATGCAGTCCGCTCCCGCTTCGGCATAGGCATTGCCGCGTTCGATCGCTTCATCAACCGCTTTCTTTGGATTGTCGGTGATCACGTGGAAGGAATCGACACGGGCATTGAGAAAAAACTCGCTGCCCAATTCGCGCTTGGCGTCCATGACTGCCTTGATCTTGCGCAGTTGTTCCGAGATCTCGACCAATCCGCCTTTTCCTTTCGCGGCGCCGTCTTCGAGATTCATGCCGGCGACACCCCGCGCCACCAAACCATGCACCGTATCCTTAACGCCGTTCTCGTCACCATAGCCCCTCTCACCGTCGGCATTAAACGGGACGTTCACCGCCGCCGCGAAATTGCCGCTTAGCTCTATAAACTGCTCGCGGCGCATCGCTTCACCATCCAAATAGCCGACAGCCGCAGCGATGCCGCCGCTGGTGCCCTGAATCGCCTTGAAGCCCATTTGCGCGAATAGCAGCGCGCTGAGAACATCATAGGCCCCCGGCATGATGAGAATTTCCGGCGCGCGCACCAACTCCCTGAGCCTGCGGCTCTTCTCGTTCGCTGTGGTTAATGTTGCAGCTGGAATTGCCTCCATGCTGATCCTCCTTCTAACGACTTAAAAAGGCTTTGAACCATTTGAACGTCTCATGCCTAATTGTTGATTCGCATCCTAAATCGGAACAACACATTCTCGCAAGAGCGCACAGAGCTACTGTCAACTCGTTTGCAGAGTTGTACGATCTCGCGCGAGTTCAGCGCGCACAGTTTTTTCTTTGCGCCTGGGCCCGACGCTAGTTCGCACGGAGCCAGTACGTTTCCGGTGGCCTTATGTTTCGTCCGGCGAATGTGAACACGATTCACGTTTACGAGTTTGTTTCCGAGCGTTGACATGCGATGAAGCTATCGGATAGGTTTTCACCCTAAGGATCGGACTGTCTATAAAGATAAAGGAGGCTGGCGATGTCAAAGATCAGAGGGATAAGCCACGTTGTGCTCTACGTCAATGACCTGGACAAAATGGTCGCTTTCTACCGTGACATGCTCGGCCTGATCAAGTATCGGGAGAACCCCGGTCGAATGGTTTTCCTAACCCCGGATCCGGACATTGACGACCACCAAATCGCATTGGCTAAGGGGCGAGAAGGCGACGCTAAGCTTATCGGTCACATTGCGTGGAGCGTCGATAGCCCCGCCGACGTTAAGGCATTCTATGAAAAGTTCAAGGCCGCAGGAGTGCCCATCGATCACTGTGTCAGTCATGCATATCAGGAAATGGGAAATACCGTCTCCTGTTATTTCCTTGATCCCGAAGGCAACTGTCTAGAGATCTATGCTCTCGTGCCGGAGCGCGACCAGGCACGCATCAATCGGCCTCTCGATCTAGACAAGAGTGTGGATGAGATTGTCGCCCAGGCCAGCGGGCTCGTCGTCGGCTAAGATTCAGCATCGTTGTCTAAGGTGATAAAGGTCGCCTTGCCGACCGGCTTTGAATAGCAGGCGTGCGCGAGCGGTGGAACATTT
This sequence comes from Candidatus Binatia bacterium, assembly GCA_025924215.1. Lineage (GTDB taxonomy): Bacteria > Desulfobacterota > Binatia > UBA9968 > UBA9968 > WHTF01. Next base: position 7,641 of record JAICEJ010000110.1, on the reverse strand, counting down.
GAACTCTGAACCAGCCACATGCTTGCTTGGATGGCAGGCATAATTAGGGTAAGTAAAGAATCAGAAAGGGATGCAGTTTGATGAAACAGACCTGCTTTGTCTGCCAAAACGTTGATTGCCAGAGCCGGGGCTCTGAAGAGCTCATGAAAGAGCTCACCACAGAGGTGGCGGAAAAATCCATTGATGCCGAGGTTAAGTCATACATCTGCTTCGGCGGCTGTGATATCGGTCCTAACATTGTCGTCCATCCGCAAAAAGTCTGGTATGCCGGTGTAAAGAAAGAGGATGTACCGGAGATAGTCGCTGCCCTAGCAAGCGGCGCCACGGTTACACGGCTCGACAGCGCAGACCCGGCATTGAAAGAGATTGTATTTTCGCTTTTGGACGCAGGTGTCTTCTAGGTAAGTTGCCGCAAATCGAGATTCAGCGGGCTTGTGTTTCAATTTCCAAATGCTCGAGAGGTTCTCTCAGCTCCTCAGCGGCTTCGTCACCATGCCGTAATCCAGGGTTGTATTAAATCGCCCGTTGCAAATCGGGCGGTTCTACAGAATTCGGTTGAACCACAGCAGTGAGAGCAAACCGGAGATCAGTGCGGTGATCGCTGCCGCTGCCGAAAACAGGGCGGTGATCTCGGTTTCTTTCTTCTCCAGTACCAGCCGTGAGTTGAGCGACTGGTAAACCTTCTTCAGATCGTTTGCCGTGCCTGCATAAAAATACTCGCCGCGGGTTATGTTCGCGATCGCTTTGAGAGAGCCTTCATCCAAGCGCACCCGCATGGACCAGCCTTCAAAGCCGAGCGTTTCGCCGTTTGTAGTGCCTATTCCCACCGTAAAGACGCGAACGCCGCGGTCGGCGGCCATTTGAGCGGCCTCGATAGAGCTGGGGCCCGTCGTTCTCTGGCCGTCCGTGAGCAAAATGATCGCCGCGGAAGTGTAAGATCCAGGCGGAACCGGTTTCGGCGCCGGCTTATCGGTTTTGCGAGACTGATCCAGCGGAACGCCGCGCAGGCCGTCCCGACCGTAAATGAATGAGCTCACATCGATGCCGGCGTCCGGGAAGATCGCCGCCAATGAGACGATGATACCGCTGCCGATGGCGGTAGCGCGTTGAAGTTGGAATCGATCGATGGCGGCAATGATGTCTTCGCGATTTTGCGTCGGCATCTGCACGATGGATGCTGTTCCGGCAAAGGCGACGACGCCGATGCGCACGTTGGAGGGTTGATCTGCGACGAAGGCTTTCGCCGCCGCCTGGGCTGCGGCAATTCGGCTGGGCTGAACGTCGGCGGCGCGCATGCTGCCCGAGACATCCATGGCGAGAATGATTGTCCGGTGTTGCGATGGCAGGGTTACGATCGCCGCGGGACGGGCAATTGCGAGAATCATCGCCGTGATGGAAATGAGAAACAACAGCGGGGGAATGTGACGGCGGAATTTCTGCCTGGCGCTCATCGCGTCTTTGACGATGCTCAAGCTGGCGTATCTGAGCGCTGCCTGCTTCTTGCGACGCAAGACAAACAAGTATGCGACCACCAAAACCGGCACCAGCAGGAGAAGCAGAAGCATTTCAGGCCATAGCAACGTCATGGCTCCTCCTTAAATGTTTTGGCAGGCTTCCACCGGCCGCCAACTGGCTGCGCCGCTTGCGCAGATCGGCAAAACGGAGGATGGCGTCGACCATATCGTCGTTCGTGGACAGCTCCAGAGTGTCGACTCCTGCCTGGTTAAAAGCGGACCGAAGCTCGGTCTCACGGCGCTCCGCGGCGGCCGTAAAGCGCCTTCTGAAAGCGCGGTCGTGAGTATCGACGAATAGCTGTTCTCCGGTTTCAGCATCCTGCATCACCAGTAGCCCGAGATCCGGCAATTCCATCTCCAATGGGTCGTAAAGTCGCACGGCGATAATTTCATGGCGTTGCGCCAAATGCGCCAGGGGCTTGGCCCAGCCGGGCGCGCTGATGAAATCGGAAATCACGAAGACCAGCGAGCGTCGATTCATGATGCGAGAAGCGGTCTGGAAAAAATCGCGCAGGTTGGTCCCGTGCGAGCCGGAACGTTCGGGCCGGGAAAGCACGCGATGGAGAATATCGAGCACGTGACGCCGGCCGGTGCGCGCCGGAATCACCGTGTCGACGCTGTCACCATAGAACAGTGCGCCCACCCGATTGCCATGTCTAGTTAATAGCCGCGCCAGCATTGTGACGAATTCTGTCGAGACCGACTGCTTCTTAACGTTGGAGCCGAAATCCACCGACGGGCTCAGGTCGAGCAAGAACCACGCGGTCACTTCGCGGTCTTCATTGTAAACCCGGACATAAGGTGTTTGCAGACGCGCTGTGACGTTCCAGTCGATGTAACGGACATCGTCGTGATATTGGTATTCGCGCAGATCCGCCAGATCCAGCCCAAAACCGCGAAACAAAGTTTGGTAATCGCCGTGCAGCAGGCCATCGAGGCGACGAATCACCGTCCACTCCAAGCGCCGCAGAATGTTTTCAGCTTCAGGGGTGCGAGCTGCGGGGGCACGGAAATTTTCGCTGACGGCGCCGGGAATCGCTTTAGGCGCTTTCTGAAAAACACTCATGGCTTTGGTCAAGATGAATAATGGAAGCTGGAAACGGAGTTCGCCTTCCAGCGCTTCCGCGTTGATTTCTATTTACTCTCCGGGGGGTCGCGCTCGAATCTTGGCTTCGCTTAATTTCACGAACACCTTCCAGGCATATGTTCCGGTAACCGCGCCCGGATATCTTACCGGACATGGGTTTCCAGCGGCTTATCCGGCGCCGGTATCTGCTGCATGATTCGATGGATCAACTGATCCGCGCTCATTCCCTCCGCAAGCGCCTCATAAGTCAGCACCAGACGATGACGAAAAACATCGGACACAAGATCCGTCACATCCTCGGGCAAGACATAGCCGCGCCCGCGTAAGAACGCCAGCGCCCGTGCCCCTTCGATGAGATGGATGGAGGCCCGGGGGCTTGCGCCGAACGATAGGAACTTGCCCAAATCAGACAGGCCAAAGCGCTCAGGATCACGGGTCGCCGAGGCCAGGCGCACCGCGTATTGCATGAGCGACGGATCCACATAGACACCCTGGCACTCGCGCCGGAGCGCGTTCAGCTGATCGGTCGTCGCCACTGGGACAACATCGTTGGCGGTGCCCGTGACTCTGGCAACGATAACAAACTCCTCTTCCTCGGTGGGATAGCCGACCAGCACCTTCATCATAAACCGGTCCACCTGCGCTTCCGGCAGCGGATAGGTTCCCTCGGTCTCAATAGGGTTTTGCGTCGCCATGACCAGAAACGGCTCCGGGACATGGTGGCTCTCTCCGGCGATCGTGACCTGGCGTTCCTGCATTACTTCGAGCAACGCGCTTTGCACTTTCGCCGGAGCACGGTTGATTTCATCGGCGAGCAGAAGATTGGTGAAAACCGGGCCCAACGAGGTGGCGAAGTCGCCGCTCTTCTGATTATAGATCCGGGTTCCCACCAGATCGGCCGGCACAAGATCCGGCGTAAACTGAATTCTCCTGAATGAACCGCGCATGGTCCTGGCCAAGGTCTTGACCGTCAGAGTCTTGGCCAGTCCGGGCACGCCTTCGACGAGCAAGTGCCCCTGCGCCAGCACCGCAACCAGCACGCGCTCTAAAAAATGATCCTGCCCGACGATGATTTTTTTCACCTCATAGAGGATTCGCTCCATCAATGAAGCAACTTCAGCGCGAGTAATCTCTTTGTTGTCCATGGTCGTTCCAGGTAAAGCTGTCTATTAAAACGGCGGCAACCCCGCCGCCGCTGCTGCGTTCTCGATTGGAACGGCAAAGCCAATCCCGACAAAGAAACGCTGGTCTGTAGGATTGAGAATGGCGGTGACAATGCCGACCACTTCGCCGCCTGCGGTCACCAGTGGGCCGCCGGAGCTTCCGGGATTTACTGCCGCATCGAACTGGATCAGATTCGTCAGCAAGCGCTTGCCTTCAGGAGAGCGGAATTCGCGGCGCAGACCCGACACCACTCCCGCGGTCACAGAAGGACCGATACCGAATGGAAACCCTACGGCGACTACCTGATCGCCTAAGGCGAGGTCCGCGGTAGATCGCATCGTCGCCGCGACCAGATCATCAGGGATTGTTTCGGCCTGAAGCACCGCCAGGTCATGCTCCGGCTGCATGGCGACAACCGTCGCGTCGGATTTGAGCCCGTCGGCAAACACCACCTGCACACGCTTGGCGCCGAGCACCACGTGGAGATTGGTGAGGATCGTGCCCTTATCGACAATGACGACGCCGCTGCCGACGCTCTTGTCCTTGTCATCGTCGATTGCATCTTCGGCTCCCCACCCATTCACTCTAACGACAGAAGAACGAATCACATCGTAGGCTTTCGCCACAGGGGACGGAAGCGTGTTGGTCTCCAGCGTGTGAAGCACCGCGGCGCGAATATCTTCTTGAGTGATCTCGCGTGGCGGCTTGAGCCCCGAATACGTGAACACCAGGAGGATCGATATTAACCCGACGGCAGCGCCTCCAAGGAACCGCCGTTCATTACGAACGTAGAATTCTCGCCATCGTGGCCGGGATGACGCCTTGGCGGCTTGAGCCGCGGTTTGGCGCGGTTGATCCGGGGTTTGCGGTTGTTCGAGCTGTTTAGTGGGAGCTGCCTGTCCAGTGATCGATGATCGGCTAGAGCTATAGAGCGTTACTCTTTTCATGTGTGCGATCCATCAGGTTAGATGAGAAATAACTATAAGAGAGCTCCCTCGAAATAAAGCGACCAAGAAGTCTTGCTGATTTCTATCTATCCCAAGGCCGCCTGATATAAAAGCCCTTTATTGGCTCTCCCGCAAGTAAGGTAAGTTGACATACTATCAACCTATCGAATAGTTTCGTTTTCGAGAAGAGTAGTGGGAGGCCCACTGGCGCGCTGCCGCCGAAAATGACCAGGAGAAAACGATGCTCCAACTCATTTCGGCTTGCATCTGAAGAATTCTCTGGCAATGCACGCTTATTGGCAGACCCAGAAAGCTATTGGGATGTGGTCGATGCATTGTTTGAAACGTTCCTATGCTCGGTCCACCCATTATCACGGGCTTTAGCAGGCGTGTGTATCTTAAACACGATCCGAACTTAGAAAGGAGTGAAAGGTATGGCTGCATTAACACTGGAAATGGCAGAAAAGGCGGTCAAAGCGGCGCAGGCGAAGGCGCGCGATCAAGGTACGCCGATGACGGTTACGGTTGTCGATGAAGCCGGCCGCCTAGTCTTGTCGGCGCGCGGTGATGGCGCCGGCTTTTTTACTCCTGAAACCTCCCGCGGCAAAGCGGTTGCGGCAGCGGCCTTTCGACGTCCGACCAAAGAAATGGTGCGTCTCAGAGATTCATCTCCAGCCTTCTGGAGCAATATTTCTAACGTGCTGCACGGCGAAGCTCTGCCGAGCATAGGCGGAGTGCCGGTTCTCTCAGGCGGAAAAGTGATCGGCGCCGTCGGCTGCGGTGGCGGCAGCGGCGAGCAAGATCACCTCTGTGCTGAAGCGGGCGCCGCAGCGATTGCTAACGGTTAACGCACGGGTGACAAACGGCCCTTAAGCAGACCTTAGCAGTCGAGCCGCAGACGACCCGTTCTGGCTTTCTGCGGCTCGACTCGCAACGGCGGTCTGCACACGGAGCGCGGTCTTGTCCGGATTCGTGTACCGAACAGTTTCAGCTTAATACGGATAACGCGGAATCGGCTCTTTCTTTTGTGGTGTGGGGGTCTGTTTCTTGGCGGTGCTTTTCTTTGCGCTGGTTTTTTTCGCCGCCGACTTCTTCTTTGTGGTTGCCTTTTTCGCCATGCAATCGTTCTCCTTTATCTTAAATTTTCAATGGGCACAAATCTAACTGACGTTTAACGTGTCTGATAATACTTTAATCATCGGGGAAAGAATAGAAAAAATTAACATCCGGCGATTTTGTCACCGTCGTCAAGTCCCGCTCGACGAAAAATATTTGCGATGAGCAATTCCCAGTTCACGGCTAGCATCAGCAAAGCACGGCAAATTTTGCACTAATCGCATCGCATCAAACCGACGAAAGCCCAAACCGTGGCGGATGATCGCACCAGCCTCTACAGTCGGTTCCAGGCTAGCGCGTCTGGGCGTAGAGCTTATCGATTGCGCCGCTCTGCTCTATCTCGCGGACGAAATGCATGTCGATGAACCGTTTAGGATCGGCGGTCTTGGCGCGCGGGTCGCGATCGGCGGCGAGTTCGAAGATAATCTCGACGGCGGCGGACGCGGCGTACGGCACCCGGGGGAACTGTTTTACGACGAACGACTCGTAGGCGTCTTCCAGGGCTTCGCGGTCTTGCACGCGCAGATATTTTTGCATGATCTTCAGCGCTGCTTCGCGGTTGCTTTTAGCATAATGGATCGCTTCGACGATGACTCGAACGGTTCTTCGAACCGTGTCTTCATTGGCCTTCACGTAAGCGCGCCGGGTCACCAGTCCGCCTTGTAGAAACGGAATACCCAATTCGACGCCGTCAGCCAGCGCGCGAAACCCCAAGCGGCGGGCCTGCACGGTTTGCGGCGAATCGAGCACCGTGGCATCAAGCTTTTTGGCTTCCATGGCGCCAAGGCGAGTCGCCGGTCCGCCGCCGCCTGCCTGAATTATCTGTACATCTTTATTCTCATTGATTCCGAGCTTGCGAAGAATCAAACGCAGTGCCCAGTCGGCGGCGGCGCCGTAGCGCCCAATGCCGATCACTTTCCCGCGCAGATCCTCAGGGCGGCGGATCTCGGGACGAGTAATAAGCTGGTAGGAGTTCAAATTGCACCAGCCCGCCAGCATGACCAAGTCCAAGCCGTTCAGATACGGCCCTACCGCCAGGCCCCCGGACATCGTCGCCAGAGGCGCTGCGCCGGCGGTTAGCGCCTGCACCGCCGGCGCGGAATCCACGTAGATCAGGTCCGCGTTTAAACCGTGGCGCTCGAAGAGCCCAGCCTCGCGCGCAAACCAAGTCGCGGAGTTGGTCATGGTAAATTGGCTGTAGATCAATTTAAGCGGCTCTTGTCCGGGCGCCTGGTGCGGGACCAAAAGTAAGACGGCGAGAGCACTAATGATCAACGTGCTTTTCATAAGCCCTCCTGAATGACTAAGACATCTCACAGCGCTGCGGAAAAAAGCAATCTGATTAACTGCAACAGGGAATCCGCGCCGCTGTCTTGAAATCCTTGGGCTACCTTCAGTGAGCAAAACCGGCAGACATTTGCCGGCATTAAAAATGTGGTGAACAGCAATCCTATGACGATTCGCTGTAACTAAGACTTCATGCGGCTCCCCTGGATGTTCCAGGCAGTGCTGCCGGCGGCGAGCGGTCAAAATCGGCATCGTGGCAGTCCAATAGATGAGTCGCCGTTTTTCACTTGACACTCATTCGAGACTCTACTAAGCGACGTTTAGATTCATTTCGCCGAAATTTACGTCGATAAATGAATGAGCTAATAAAATAGAAGGGGGAATGCATATGGCTTACAAACTCGAGGGAAGTCTTCTCGAAGTCTGCAATTGCGAGGTGCTCTGCCCCTGTTGGATCGGGGTCGATCCGGATAACGGCACTTGCGACACCGTGGTTGCGCATCATTTTGACAGAGGGAAAATCGAT
>JAICEJ010000109.1 GCA_025924215.1 Candidatus Binatia bacterium | reverse complement strand
TAAGGTCAATTGGTTTATAGCTGCCATTTGCTTGCGCTCAGTTCGGTTTAAGAACTACTTTGATGCAATTATCTTCCTTGTTAAGGAAAATGTCGTACCCTCTTGGGGCGTCCTCCAGCACCATTCTGTGAGTTATGATAAAGCTCGGATCGATCTCGCCCTTTTCGATCCGCTCGAGCAGCGGGCCCATATACCGCTGCACGTGAGTTTGACCGGTCTTGAGCGTCAGCGCCTTGTTCATGAAAGAACCAAGCGGAATTTTATCGTCGAATCCGCCGTACACTCCCGGAACTGATACGGTGCCTCCCTTGCGGCAGGCCCTGAGTGCCTGACGGAAGACATGAGGCCGATCAGACTCCAACATCGTCGCCTGCTTCACACGATCATAAGCACCCACCACTCCGGGCATATGAGCTTCCATACCGACAGCATCGATGCACGCATCGGGACCGAAGCCGCCGGTCATTTCCATCAGACTGTCGTGGACCGGGCGCTCTTCGTAATTGATTGTCTCGGCAGCTCCGGCTTTCTCAGAAGCCATCTGAAGCCGTTCGGGAAACCGATCGATGGCAATGACCCGTTCCGCGCCAAGCAGCTTTGCGCTCGCGATCGCAAATTGACCGACAGGTCCGCAACCCCACACCGCAACAGTATCCCCTTGCTGAATGTCGCAGTTTTCCGCCGCCATGTATCCAGTCGGGAAAATGTCTGAAAGGAATAGAACTTTTTCGTCCGGCAACCCCTCCGGAATTTTGATCGTACCAACATCGGCAAACGGGACGCGGGCGTATTGTGCCTGACCACCGGCAAAGCCGCCGAGCATATGCGTGTAGCCGAAAATGCCGCAAGGTGACTGCCCAAACATCTTTTCGGCAATGGGCGCATTCGGATTGGAGTTTTCGCACAGAGAGAACATCTGCTTCTGGCAGAAGAAGCAGTTGCCGCACGAAATGGGGAACGAGACCACTACCCGGTCACCGGTCTTTAACTTCTTGACGTCCGGGCCGCATTCGAGAACTTCTCCCATGAATTCATGACCAAGAATATCGCCCTTCTCCATCGTCGGAACCAAGTTGTTATACAAATGGAGATCAGAGCCGCAGATCGCCGACGCGGTAATCTTTATGATGGTATCCTGCCGGTTGATAATTTTTGGGTCCTCGACTTCCTCAACTCTGACATCTTGCTTGCCGTACCAGCAATTAGCTTTCATCGGGTCCTCCTGTTTAGATGGGCTAAATCGAAGCCGCGAGACGGCGTCCAGCTCGGTCATACTTCCAGGAAGTGCTTTGTGAGCGCCCCGCTGGTTGGCCTTCGGTGGTAATAATCTCGCCGGTCTCCATCAGTTGCTTGAATCGATGCAAGTTCTCATGCACCTGCTGTTTAGGTTCCGCCCCTAGCAATTTGGCAACTGAGGAGCCGAGCAAGCCGGCTGGGGGCCGGTACTCTATCTCCACACGAACCACTGTGCCTGGTTTCCCTCGCGCCGGCTCAAACCGGATCGATCCCGAGTTCTCCACCTGGGAGCCCTCTAACGAACGCCAGGCGATGAGCTCATTGGGTCGATCTTCGGTGATTTCGGCGTCCCATTCGATGCGCTTGCCGGCTGGGCCTTTAGCGATCCAGTGCGAGCGCTTTTCCCCGGTAATTTGCACCGACTCGAGATCATTCATGAAACTGGGTAGTTTCTGAAACTCATGCCAGAATTGATAAAGTTCTTCGGGAGATCGGTTGATGGTGATGCTGTTCTTCACCTGAACAGAAACGGCACTATCCTGCGGTTCCGGCTGACTGCTAAGTTGCTGGCTAGCCCGGAGGTCAAGAACCGTCACTCCAGTAACTGCGGCGGTGGCCGCCGCAACTCTGCGGCGATTTGCATTTGGCGAAGTAAGGGCCATCGCCAGAACCGCTAAATCCATGATGTCTCCGCCGACCCGCGACCAAAGCCAGCCCACTGGCCTCCTCCGGCTAAGAATGCCAACGCCGCTGGCTAGCTCGCGCAGTCCAAGTACACGCAGCAAAGTGCGGTTGTCGTTAACACCGATTAACTTTGCTAATCCCCGGGGAGCCGCGATCTCGGCAATGCCGAGTCCGATGCTGAGCCATCCAAGCGCGTGTGCAAGTCTTTCCTCGCGGTGCGCTCTCGATGTGCTTTGGCTGCCGTTACTGGTGATGTGAGGAAGATCGCCATAACCGCTACGTTGAAAACTTCTATTCTCGTCGTATTCACTTTGCCGCCGTAGGATGGGCGATGCTTCCTCGCGTTCAAATTCTTGAGAATCGGTATTAGCCATGGTTTTCCCCTTCAGATAAAAAATAGCCAAGTCGGTCCAGTAGTACGCGATCTTGTGAGCTAAATGTCGGTGCAAGGAATGTTATGGGAACAAAAACTGATGTGGCAAATCATGTGCCATCGTCGCTTCTTTTAGCTCAAAGCTGAACGTCGAGAATGGAATTGAAAAAGCCCGACCGCCGGTGCAAAGACTGGGGCGAATATAGGACAATCAGCTAGAGATGACTTGCCAATTGTGGGACGAACGACCGAGTACTACTGTTGCGGTAACCGAGCGAAGTAAGCTCGATCACCAGCAACACAGTATTATCGTATTATCCAAATCTCTCGTGTAACGAGGCGCGTCTTTATGCCGTTACCTGTGACTAGAATCCCACAGCGAAATCTTGTTTCGTAATTTGGTTGTTAACTCGGCTAGTCTTTGCTATGGTTTTATGGATCACGCTTAGTTCTCATACGCTAGTGTTATGAACTAGTGTTGCGAATTCTACGATCGTCTCACCCGAGTTTGGTTCCAACGTTAGGCTGTCACGGCCTGTCGAGATGAGTACTCAATGCGCATATTTCTGATTCACATTCGCGATCCACAATTTTATGCCCTACCGGCCACGACCCGTGCCGCCAACGGCAATATCAGAATCATGGGTTTTCCGCCGATCGGCATCATGTCGCTTTCTGCGGTTCTCAAACGCGCCGGACACGAATGCGTTATGTTCGATCAGGCGAACCCGGAAACGCCCAACTCGGTCATCATAGAAGAGATTCGCCGGCAGCAGCCGGATCTGATTGGCCTTAGTTTTTTGAGCACGACCAGCTACCCCTATGCTAAAGTTCTTGCGCGTCAAATCCGTGCCACGGATTCACGCGTGCGGTTAGCCTTTGGCGGGGTCTTCGCGACCTTGAATGCGGAATTGGTCAAGATGCAGTGTCCCGAGGTAGACTTTATTTGCCGCGGCGATGGCGAACAGCTCATCCTCGACCTGCTTGAACGTCTGGACGATCCCTCCGCGGTTTCCGGCCTCACGTGGGCTAAGGACGGCGAAGTTGTCACCAATCCAAATCGCCCGTTGGATCGCAATCTCGATCAGTGGCCGTATCCCGATCGAGAGAGCTTGCCGCTAGACTTTGTCGAATCGATGCCGCTCGATGTGCCCGCAGTGTTGTCAATGGAGCGCTTCACGACGATGCAGACCTCGCGCGGCTGCCCCTGGCCTTGCGTTTTTTGCGACATCCCGATCTTCAACGAGGGTAAGTGGCGCTCGCGCAGCCCGCCACACGTGATCGATGAGTTCAAGCATTTGCAAGAAAACGGCTATGGCGCCGTGTATTTCGTCGACGATCATTTCCTGCTGCAGCCGAAGCGGATTGAAGCGATCTGCAAAGGGATTAACGATGCTGGAATAAACATTCAATGGGGCTGCGAAGGACGTGTCGATTCCACCGCCCAACACTTGTTCCCGGCAATGGCCAAGGCCAATTGCCGTACGTTGATGTTCGGCATTGAAAGCGGCAGCCAGAAAGTTTTGGATCGGCTAAAGAAAGATCAAACGCTGGAGCAGGTAGAAAATGCGGTCGATAATGCCAAAGAAGCAGGAATCGAGATTGTGCATGGTTTTTTCGTCGTCGGCAGTCCCGATGAAACCGTTGAAGATATGCGCGCTACCTTCGACTTCGCATCGCGATTAAAGCTCGACACCTTTGGTTTCAATCGCTTGTGCGTTTACCGTGGCACGCCACTTTGGAAGGAATACGTGGCGCGTGACCTGGTTGATGATGCCACTGATTGGTACAAGTATTTCAAGTGTTCCGAGATTGATCCCACCTGCCTGTCCGGACCGGTAATCAATGACGAGCGGACGGCCGGCTTGCGGCGGCTGTTTCGATATAAAGTTACGCATTATCCGCTGCAAACGTTTCGCCTTTTGCGCCGTTTCCTCCGCCATATGCCGCTGCGGGATGTCATCTACCTAATCGTCAAGCCGTTCACCGGCAAGAAGCAGGGGCCGACCAAGAACGAGGTGTTGTCACGGGCTGTAGAACACCGCGCGCTCAAAGATAGTGCCGCGGAACTTACTAATGTCCCGGATGCCCTGCTCGAAGGGGTCATCAAAGGGGAGAAGTCGGCGGCTAATGGGCCGAAGGGAGCCGCGGTCGGCTGAGGAGCATCGGGTTAGGGACCCAGCATCTTATCAGCGGCCGCTCGAAGCCTTACCGAAGCCCAGAGGTTCCAACAACCGTCTTGCTAATTGCGAATCCCCTTGCGACTAAGAAACTCCTTGAACCCTTCGCGCGGATGATTCGATTTGAGCCGGCTCTTTCTGGCATTTTGCTCGTTGTCGTAGCATCCGCGCCAATCCCTGCCAACATTCTCATGCAGTAGCCGTTTAATCCCCTGCACCATTCGGGGATCGTTTTCACTGATGAGTTGAGCCATTTCAATAGCTTTAGCGAGCAGCTCGCCGGTGCGCACGACCTGATTGAGCAGCCCGATCTTTTCAGCCTCAACTGCCCGAACCACTCGTCCGGTGTAGAGCAGCTCTTTCGCTTTGGCGATACCCACCACCAGCGGCAGTGACCAAGATGAATTGACGCGTCCATAGCGCGCTGCCAGGAAGCGAAACTCGGTGACCTCGCAACCGATGCGGATGTCGAGCATGGAGGTGAGTTGCGCCCCGGCGCCGTAAGCCAAGCCATTGATGGCACCGATGATTGGCTTTGCAAATGTAGCGATGCGCCAGTTCGCCTGGGTGCGGAATTCGGTCCGGGCGGCAAGTTCCTCATCGCTTGATTTGGCCATCTGATGAATATCGCCGCCGGCGGAAAACGCGCGTGGGCCAGCGCCGGTCAAAACCACTGCGTTGACAGTATCGTTGCTCTCGAGTTTTGTCAGCTCGGCATCGAGCTCGCGAGCCAATTCGTAGCTCATCGCATTTAGTTTTTCCGGACGATTGAGAGTGATCAAAGCGACCTTGTCAATTTGTTCTGTTAAAATATTCTGGTAAGCCATCTGCTCTCCTTCAAGCCTAGCGGATCATCGTCGACGCGGGGATTGCAACGGAAACGCGGAAGCTGCGCAATTTCCGGCGGCATACCACCGCGACATGCTACCCTCATACACAGATTTTAATGCAGTAAGTCAAATTCGACTGTGGGAGCAGGACCAAGCCATGGAATCGGCTGTCTTTGTAGTTTGAGCGCAATCTCAGGTCCGGTAAGGCTCGTAGACGATCGCCTGTTTGATGGCTGCATCAATTTGCGTCGCCATCGGATTACGAATCTCCTCGGCAATATGACCCATGACGCCAAGCGTGCGGCCGATCAACGCAAAGGCCTTGGTGATTTGCCAAGGAAAGCCCATGTCCAGAGCAATCGCTGCGATTGCGCCGGTCACATTGACTGGTATTAACCTTTTCCTTCGTTGGGTGGCAACTTCGGAAAGCTTTTGCAGTAGCTCGCAATAGCTTCCGTAGATTTTATTTTCCTTCGCGATTCCGAAGAGAGTCTCGGCGCGAGGATCGCCTTCGGCATGAGTGCGGTGGCCAATTCCCGGGATGCGCTGTTTCCGCACCGAATAGTCATTGAAGATCGTAGTGGCAATCTGTTCCAAATCTGGATTCTTGCTGTCGCTTGGCAGTGCCTCGGTAAGCATTTTGGCTGACCATTCAGACGATCCAAGATGCACGCTACCAGCGCCGCAAAGGGCCGCGGCGACTGCAGCCTGAATTGCCTCGGGAGCGCAATGATAAATGAGTCGAGCGGCAATGACGTGCGAAACCATTCCGTGCTCGACAAGAATCACCAGCAGCGCATCGAGCATTTTCGCTTCATTAGGCGTGGGCAGCCGACCGCGCAGCATAAGCGACGTCATATCAGTAAAAGTGATTTTACCGACCAGATCTTTATTAAGATCGTATCCCCGAACGAGAATACGGTGAAGCTCGGCCTTGCCGATACCGGTCACAATTTTCGGTTGTTGTTCTCCCATGGATCCTCCCATTGATTTAGATGGGCGGATTCTAGGCCACGCCGTTCCAAGCCGCAACGGCTAACGGGAGAATTTAACCGAGACGGAGAGACTAAACGTCCCGGCTCGGCGTTTCGTCGCTTGTCAGACCGCAGCGGTTTCGTGTCAGCCAGTGAACCAGCATGAGTACGCTAATGATCCCTATCCAGGCGGCGACTCCACTGACGATCTTCGGATCCGTGGAACCGAATAACCAGCCTAAGTCATCGCGCGTGTAGTCGCCAAAAACCCGCACCGACTTCAAGCCAAAAATCCAACCCGCATGCAAGCCGATCGCTAGATATAGATTTCCCGTCCGCAAAAATGCATAGCTCAAAACTACCCCGAGCAGAAACAGACCAAACATTCCCGGGAGAATATCTAATGGTTCTAGAAACGACGTGAAGGTGTAGGATAAATGGCGAAATCCGGCGAGCGGATCAAAGTCATCGACGAAGTAGGGTTCTCCTGGCTTGACGAAGTGCAACGCCGAGTAGAATAAGCTTGATAGCACAACGGCTCGAACCAGTCTGCCGTTCTGAAGCATGCCCTTGAATAAGATTCCGCGAAAAAAGATTTCTTCTAATGATCCGGCAAAAATTCCCGACAGCAACGCGCTTAAGCAACGCGACAATGAGCGCGATAAGGACAGCCTGAAGTAAGGCTCAAAGACCTGAGCGACCGACATTGCTAACAGTAACGCTGCCAGAGAACCCACGGCTAAGCTCCAGCCACGGAGCAGATCGCCGCCGCCTATACGTAGGCTGACAAAACCCAGTTCGGCAAGATTGCCGATTCTAAGCAGGGGGCGGCAGAGGAAAAATAACACGATGCCCGAAAACATGAATGTGCGGTTAAAAATGCGTGAGAAAGGAAAACGTTCCACGCCTGGCAACCGGGCGACCACCGAATCCGTCCCGATCGCAAACCACGGGCTGAGAAGACCCGTCAGCGCTAGCACAATGACGAGAAACATAAGCAGTCTTTGATGTGTGCTCATGGATTTCATGGAGTGTTTAACTATGGTATACGATCTGAAGCATGACAAGCGTGCATCAGAAAAAATTGATCAATAACGTTGCTCTAATCACCGGCGCAACTCGCGGCATCGGCAAAGCGGTCGCCGCTGCGTACGTCCGTGAAGGTGCCCGCGTGTTTATTTGCGCTCGCAACCAGCTGGACGTTGCGGCAACCGTGCGCGAGCTTCGCTATGACAGCACCGACGCGCAGGTTGATGGTTGCGCGGGTGACGTCGGCAAAGAGACCGATGTCCGCCGCATCATCGATGCTGTCATTGAAAGATTTCAAAGGATTGACACGCTCGTCAACAACGCCAGCTTGCTCGGGCCACGAGTGGCTCTCGTTGAGTACCCGTTTAGGCAATGGGAAGAGGTGATTCGCGTCAACTTGCACGGTGTATTTCTTTTATCCCAGCAGCTGGTCAAACGTATGATCGTGCAGCGTCATGGTTCGATTATCAATGTCTCGTCGGGCGTCGGGCGTGTCGGTCGAGCTCGGTGGGGCGCCTACGCGGTGTCAAAGTTTGGTCTAGAAGGACTCACTCAAGTTCTCGCTGACGAAGTTAAGGAGTTTGGCATTCGGGTAAACAGCGTCAATCCGGGACCTACGCGGACCGAGATGCGCGCCGAGGCCTATCCGGAAGAAGACCCGCTGACGTTACCGACACCGGAACAGATTACGCCAATCTTCGTTCATCTGGCTTCTGCTCATTCAGAAAACCTCACTGGTCAAATGTTGGAGGCGCAAGACTGGTCAGAGCCGATTAATTGACCCATTCCTCGATTGTTTTTTATAAAACCTGATACTTTCATTCCTGGGTAATGAATTGGCAAAAGAACACGGGCAAGCTTTGATTTACGTATCGAAAGTGGAAGGTCAATGACATCGCCCTTGGCCAGGTTTGTGGAGAATAACGCGGCACGAGACTAACGTCCGGGGAACCGTGCCGCCGGCAGGTAGGGGGCGGGCTTGTGAAGACTCAAGATAAGTTTGACTGGACAACGGGCACCGAGCGAGAAACAACTCTAAGGATGGAAGCTAGGAAATGAAAGCGATTCGAGTGACCGGACCGTTTCTATGTGCGCTGTTGTGTGCTGCGACCCTGGCGCAGGGGCAAGATCTTAGAAAGATTAAAATCGGCTATCCCGCGGTATCCTACAATCAAATCCATATCTGGGTAGCCAAAGAAGCTGGATTGTTTCGCAAGTATGGCCTGGATGCCGAAGTCATTTTTTTCCGTGGCGGCGGGATGGCAACTCAGGCACTGGTTGCCGGCGATCCGCCGATTGTTAACATCGGCACAGTAGTGCTCGCGGGATTGCAGGGTTACGACGTGGTTCTCATTGGCTCCTCGGAGAGTACCTATAATTACTCCGTGGTGGCGCGCCCCGCGACTACAAAACTAGAGCAACTCAAGGGAAAGCGATTGGGCGTAAGCGGTTTCGGATCAGCATCGCATACCGCCGCGCTGATCCTTCTCAAAAGGTTTAACCTCGAACCTAACAAAGACGTCATGCTCGTGGTTTCCGGGCCCACTCCCGACCGCTTGGCGGCCATGGAGTCGAACCGCATAGACGCCACCATTCTGACTCCCTCGGAAACTCCGAGAGCGCGCAAGCAGGGCTTCATTGAAATTTTTGATATGCTGGATCTAGGAATCGAGGTGCAAGGGAACGGCTTTGCCACTTCCCGGACATTTATTCGCAATCAGCGGGAAATAGCTTTGAGCGCGTTGAAGGGCTACGTTGAGTCGATTCACTATATCCATAAGAATCGAGACGAAACCAAGAAAATTGTCGGTCAATACCTGCGCAGCGCGGATGCCGAAGCTCTCGAAGCGACTTATACCGCGTTCGTCAAAAGTGTCGCCAAGCGGCCCTACCCGACGCTAAAAGGGATTCAGTATTTGCTTGATGATCTAGCTGTAAAAAACCCGCAGGCAAAAACTGCCAAACCCGAACAGTTCGTTGATCTGAGTTTGCTGCAACAGTTAGAGAAGGATGGATTCTTTGCCGAAATGGCAAAGCGCTACCCATAGTCGTGATTTGTTTATAACGCACTGTGGTACCAGTGAGGTAGGAAGAAGGTTATGAATCAAAATATTGGCAAGCAATTCCCCGATTTCGAAATGGTCGATCATGACAGTCAACCGGTTAAGCTTTCGCAGTATGCCGGCAAATTTCCATTGATCCTGTCGTTCTATCGCGGCTACTGGTGAGGCAAATGCCAGGTGCAGTTGCGCCATTATGTCGAATTTCAGAAAGAGCTCGCGATTAACTATTGTAAACTGGTGGTGGTGAGCGTCGATCCGCCGGAAGTGAATTCGGCCTTTCGAACCGGTCTCGGCGCCGAGTTTCCGTTTCTGAGTGATCAAGATCGCAAAGTCGTTCAAGCCCTTGATATGACCGAAACCTCAAAATCGCGCGGCATTACAGCAATCCCGTATACCTTTTCGTTAATGCCGGATCTGACGGTTCACAGCTTTTACTGTGGCTATTGGTACGTCGGCCGTCCTACTCTCGATGAGCTGCGCATGGATCTGCGCGCAATGATGAAAAGAGTACGGCCGGATTTCGATCCTCAAGTTTAAAGCTCAATTTGATTGAGCTTGAAAGG
Source organism: Candidatus Binatia bacterium (assembly GCA_025924215.1). GTDB lineage: Bacteria > Desulfobacterota > Binatia > UBA9968 > UBA9968 > WHTF01. The sequence continues at coordinate 1,871 of JAICEJ010000109.1, read as the reverse complement.
GACGAATCAAGTCGGTAAGATTCGCCTATGATCACTCCGGAACAAATCAAAAGCACTCTGGAACAAGCGCTTCCTGGTTCCACCATCGAAATGCAGGATCTCACCGGAGGCGGGGACCACTGGCAAGTGTTCATCGTCTCGCCAGCGTTCGAAGGTAAGGGGTTGATCGAGCAACATCAGATGGTTTATGCGGCGCTTAAGGAGGAGATGGGCGACCAGCGTATTCATGCGCTCGCACTCAAAACCTTTACACCGGAGCAGTGGGCGAAGCTTGGCTCATAGGTTCGCAGATAATAAGGAGAAGGATTATGGCAGAAGATGTCCTGAACGAAATCGATTCTAAGGTCAAAAACAACAAGGTAATGCTGTTTATGAAGGGCACGCCGGATTTTCCACAGTGTGGCTTTTCGGCTCACACGGTGGAGATCTTAAGATCCTACGGGGTGCCGTTTGCTACGGCAGATGTCTTGGCCGATGCTGCTGTGCGGGATGGAATCAAGAGGTATTCGAACTGGCCCACCATTCCGCAGGTTTATATCGACGGAAAATTCGTCGGCGGCTGCGATATCGTGCATGAACTGCATGAGCGGGGCGAGCTGGAGCCGATGCTCAAGTCGGCTCTAGGCAAATAGACGATCAGGTTCATCGGACCAGGCCACAATAGCTCGCGTTGTCGGAAAATGAGTAAAATGTTCGCGCCATTAATGTTCACCATGGCGGTGGTGCTATTGAGTTCCTGTGCAACGCTCAGAAGCTTTACTCCCGGGCACGACAGCTTCGAAGAGGGAATGGCTTCGTTCAATCAAGGCCACTTTGATTCCGCGATTCAGCATTTCAGGAGGTCAACTCTAGAAAATCCTAACTCCGCGCAGGCTTATCTTTATCTAGGCAGATCCTACATCAGCGTGGGCCGCTGGAAGTCGGCCATCCAACCGCTGCGCACCGCGTTCAGACTGTCACCGCATGAGGCTAAAGACGAGATCATGAATCTAATCGTCGATGCGGTTTTTGCCGCGGCAACAAGCTATCCCAGATGGGGAGAAAGCGGTTCTTCTGACGAGCGCAACAAAGATTTGCTTTAGCATATCCGGGATTCCCCCTAGTCATTCTCTTCAGCTGACATTTTCCCGTGGTTGGCCACCTAAAAGGAGCCTTCAGTCATGATCAAGTTCACCGCGGCCTGCTTATTCGTCCTGTTGGCGGTCAGCCCGGTGTCGGCGCAATTCGATAAATTGCTCAAAGGGTTGGGCGGGCTAAGCGGCGCCGGAAGCGGGGGGCTAAACGACGCCAAGATCGGCTCGGGCCTACAGGAGGCGCTCAAGGTCGGCACTGAGAATGCCGTGCTGCAGACGGGTTCGCTGGACGGCTTTCTCAAAAACCAGGCGATCAAAATTCTAATGCCGAAGCCGCTACAGAATATTGAGCAGCCGCTGCGTCTGGTAGGTTATGGGCCGCAGATTGACGAGTTCATTATCAGCATGAATCGCGCTGCTGAAAAGGCGGTACCGTTTGCCAAGGAGATCTTTTGGGACGCAATTGGCCAGATGACCTTCGACGATGCAAACAAAATCCTGAACGGCAACGATACCGCTGCGACTGATTACTTCAAGGGAAAAACTTCTAAAAAACTGCACAGCGCATTCAGACCTACCGTCGCCACCGTGATGGCCGATGTTGGAGTGACGCGACAATACAACGACTTGATCGGTCGGTATAAAGCAGTGCCATTTGCGCAAAGCATCTCCTTCGATATTGATCAGTATGTAACTGAAAAGACTACGGATGGCCTGTTATTTGTTGTCGGTCAAGAGGAGCAGAAGATTCGCACCAATCCGGCCGCGCGAGTAACTGATTTGCTCAAGGACGTATTC
>JAICEJ010000108.1 GCA_025924215.1 Candidatus Binatia bacterium | reverse complement strand
TTTATGCGATGAGCAAACGCGTCGTACCGGTTTCGCCTAACTCCTTTTACGCATACCTGCAGGCGATTGTGCTCGGCCTTAAAGGCATGACAATAGAACAGCGAGCGAAAGAAATCATCGAATGCTTGAGCCGGTTACAAGGCGACTTTACGCGTCTTCGCGATGAGTTTGATGTGCTCGGCAAACATCTAGGACACGCCCAATCCAGCTACCAAAGTGCCGAGAAACGGGTTGAGCAGTTGGGACAGAAACTCGTGTCGGCCAACGCCGGGCAGAGCGAATCGTTGCAAACTGGGTCGGGCGATCAAAAACCTGTCTAGCTGTTTGGGTTCCACAGGGGCGACGTCTCTACATGCGGTTAAGTTTGTTTTCGCGGTTGGCTCTTGGCTATCTCGCCATCTTCCTTCTGGTGACGGCGGTGAGCGCGTACGCTGTTTTCCAGCTTCATCGTTTTGATGAGCTTACCGATTCTGTACTCAAGGTCGATAATCGAATTCTCGATTACGAAAAGATCCTCGCCGATCTGCTACTGTCTCAGAGTCGTTATGAGCAGAAATTTGCCATCAGCAGAGATGAGGCGCTATATAATGAGTTTCTCCGTCTAAGGCGCGACTTTAACCTTCAACTTGCAACCGCCATTACTATCGGAGATAGCGCGGCGGGAGCGATTTTAAACAAAGTTCAACAGGATTACGCCAACTACGAGGAATTGGTGGTGAAAGAAGCTGCGCTACTGCGCGCGAAGAAGCGCTATCCTGAGGCGCAATTCAAGCAAGAAAAAGACGAAATAGTCGATCGAATACTGGTTTCACTGGAAAAGCTTAGAGCCGATCAGCAACATGCCATGTCTACTAAAGTGAGAGAGCTGGCGGAAGCCGCCGAACACGCCCGTGAGGTTTCAGTTAGCATCACCGTGGCGTGTCTGATCTCGATCGTTGCGATGTCGCTGATCGTAACCCGGAGTATTACTCGACCGATCGCGATCTTAAAGACCAAGACACGAGAGATCGCGCAAGGCCGTTTCGAAGGAGGACTAAACATAAAATCGCCGCCCGAACTCGGTGAGTTGGCGGCAGCGTTCAATTTAATGTGCGAGCGATTGAAAGAGCTTGAGCGCATGAAGGCCGACTTTTTTTCGTCGATGTCTCACGAGCTGCGCACGCCTTTGACTTCCATCAAAGAGGGCACGGGACTGCTTCTCGATGGGGTCGGCGGCCAGACCACGGACAAGCAACGGAAACTTCTGGCCATTCTTGCCGAGGAAAGCAATCGCCTCATCGCTGTCGTTAATTCCCTGCTCGACCTGTCCAAAATGGAAGCCGGCATGATGAGCTATGAATTCGATCTGGTCACTATCGATCCGCTAATTCGCCGCGCTATTGCCGAGATCACGCCGCTGGTGGAGGCCAAACAAATTGAACTTGAGAGCAACGTGAATCCGTCGCTGCCGGCGCTCAGGTTGGACCCTGAGAGAATTTTGCAAGTGCTGCGCAATCTGCTCGGTAATGCCGTTAAGTTTACTCCCAAAGGAGGCCGGGTTAGCGTTGTTGCGGCATCTGTAAATGGCAACTTGCAAGTTTCTGTGACAGACTCTGGACCTGGAGTGCCGGCCGAGAGCTTGACTACTATTTTTGAAAAGTTTAGTCAGGGGAGCCACAAGGGCGCGCATACCAGAAATGGCACGGGCTTAGGCTTGGCAATCGCCAAGAACATCATCAAGTCCCATGGTGGAGAAATATGGGCAGAGAGTCAGGTAGGGCGGGGAAGCACCTTTGTGTTTGTCTTGCGCTGTTAGTTGTACTTTCGTCAGGCTGTAGCCTTCTAAGAGATTGGCGCGAGCAGCGCCAGATTCGCGATTCGATGCTCCAGGGCCATAGTTTGTTTGTTGCCGGCGACTACGACGGAGCGTTTGCTAAATATCGCGAGGCTTTAGTGTTGGCAGGGGATCATTCTTCCGGGGATGCTGCCGTTTACAACATCGGCCTAATTTATGCGCATCCCAGCAATCCTAAACGCGATCATCGCAAAGCAATCGAAGCGTTCAACAAAGTGATCGGCGATTACGCGCAAAGCCCATGGGCGGAGCAGGCAAGAATGTGGGTAGGCCTGCTACAGCAGGTGGAAATTTCAAAGCAAGAAGCGGAAAGAACCCGGGAAGCTATGGAACAATCTAAACAAGATGTTGAAAAATCGCGAGAGGACGCGGAAAAGTTTAGGTTGGCTGCTGAGAAATCCAAGCAGGAAGTTGATAGAACGAGGCAGGAGATGGAGAAGTCTCGACAAGCTCTGGAGAGAGCCAACCAGATCGACCTTGAAATCGAACAAAAGAAGCGCGACCGAGGGAAGTAGAGAACGGGCACCATGTCATTAGGCAAAATATTGATCGTCGACGATGACGCAAATCTCCTTGAGCTGATAAAAATGCGGCTGGAATCCGCGGATTACGAGGTGACTGCTGCGCGTGAAGAGGATAATGCGGTCGTCGAACTCAAGGCGGGGAACTTCGATCTTTGCATCGTTGATTTGATGCTCGCCAATCGTGACGGCATAACCCTGATGGAAGAGTTCCGCGCGGTCAATCCTGAAGTGCCGACGATCATCCTGACGGCGCACGGCAGCATTCAAAATGCCGTGGAGGCGATGCGCCGCGGCGCCTACAGCTATCTTACCAAACCGTTCGAGCCAGGCGATCTGTTGCTGCAGATTGAAAGAGCTTTGGAGAATCGCAAGCTCAACTCCGAGATCAAGCGTCTCAAGGGGCTTTTGCACGAGCAGTTCGATTTCGCCAATATCATCGCCCGCAGCGCCAAGATGCGATCGGTGTTGGATGTTGTGATGCGCATTGCGAGACTCGACTCGACAGTCCATATCCACGGCGAAAGCGGCACTGGAAAAGAACTCATTGCCAAAGCCATCCATCTCGCCAGTGATAGAAAAGACAAGCCATTTATTGCTTTGAATTGCGCCGCATTACCTGAAACATTACTGGAGAGCGAACTCTTCGGCCATGAGAAAGGGGCTTTCACCGGCGCGGTTAAAAGCACTAGGGGACTTTTTACTCAAGCTCACGGCGGGACACTCTTTCTCGATGAGATCGGCGACATGCCGCTCTCGACTCAGTCGAAACTGTTGCGTGTCTTGCAGGAGCGGCAATTCTATCCGGTCGGGAGCGAGATCCCCATCGAGGTCGATGTCCGAGTCATCGCCGCCACCAACAAAGATTTGGAAGAACTCGTGAAGAAAGGCACTTTTCGGGACGATCTGTTCTACCGAATCCATGTTATCCCAATTTACCTACCACCCTTGCGTGACCACAAAGAGGACATCGTTCCGTTGGTCGAGCATTTTTTAAAGAAGTGCAGTCAACAAATGAAGAAGGACGTTAAAGGGATAACCCCAGAGGCATTGCGCAAGCTGATGCTGCACGATTGGCCGGGGAACGTGCGCGAACTGGAAAATACAATTGAATATAGCGTGGCCATGACCCAGAAGGAGTTTGTTACTGAGGAGTATATCCTCCAGGGAAAGATCGCTTTCTCAGACGGTGCGCAGGCCGGCGTCAATGATAAACAAACCGTCTCCGATGATGCGCTGAGGCCCTTAAAAGATGCCCGCGATGCCTTCGAAAGAGACTATTTAGTGCAGGTGCTTTCGATGACCGATGGCAACGTAAGCCAAGCCGCGAAGCTCGCCGGCAAATACAGAGCCGATTTTTACGACTTGCTCAAAAAGCACGACCTCAAAGCGGACGATTTTAAAAAAACCAAGTCTGCCGCGAGCGCATCCAGCTAAAGCAGACTTCATTCGTTGGCGCAGGAGAGATTTTAGACTCGGCCGCGAGTTGGCTTTATGCTACTTGGTAGCTAAAAGGCGTCTTCATCTACATTCTACATCCCCCGAAATTCCTACGCGTATGACTCTCCCTATTGTAGGGATTCCCTGCGACAACCTTCTTTAAAGCTTCACGGACAAACCAAACCGGGCCAATGGTCTGCCCTTACGAAGTGGCTGGTATGTGATTTGTATGCACTATTAGCAGGATGGATCATCAACAAACCGCAACTAACAGACTCGGAGAACGTATGACCGCTCCTCACAGGGTTTTAGTTGTCGACGACGATGAAAACTTCGGTCAAATAATCGCCGAAACATTGATAGCGGCCGGTTATGAAGTGGAAACCGCGGATGACGGCTTGCATGGATATTTAAGATACCTAGATCAGCAGCCGGAGATCGTCCTCACAGATATACAGATGCCTGAGTTAGACGGGTTAGAAATGATCCGCTGTATCCGAACCATCAACCCTAACGTGAAAACGATCTACATAAGCGGGGCGATCAGCCAGTATCAGGAAGCTCTTATAAGCGAAGGAAAAGAATACGGGGCACTGGTGTTAAACAAGCCATTTTCGCGAAACGACTTGCTCGCCTCAATGAATGGCTGGTTGAGTGATCACGATCGCGGGGTTAATCCGCGCCAGAAACCGCCGATTACCGCGGGTAAGAGTGCTGGATAGGAATCTGGTTGCTACGCGACAAGACTGCTTGCTGTGGCGTACGCCTACAAAGAAGATGTAGGAATTTCCTGCAAACAACATTTTTAGAATCGCAAGTCCCTGAAAAGATTGCTTCGTTCCTTTGGCACATGATTCGCTTTGTGCCTAATAGCAAATTTCGAGCGATTTTAAAACAAACGGACGGATATAATAACAAGGTGGTAGTCAAGAAGGAGGATTGGTCATGAGGGTTAACACGATTTTGAGTGTGGGTGCCTTAGGTTCTCTACTGTTCGCACAGGGATGTATTGCGACGCGCGACTGGGTTAGGGAACAAATGGATCCAGTAACGAGTCGGGTATCGCAGAGCGAGAACCGTTTGACACAGGGTGAAGGGCGGTTGACTCAGAGCGAGAAACAGATCGGCGCGATCGACAACCGAATCACGGGAATCGAAGGCAAACTCGGCCAATTCGAAGGGCGACTGGGGCAGGTAGATGCTAAAGCAGAAAAGGCATTGAACGCTCTCTCGAACCTGAGACTCGAGCGGCGCTTTGTGGTTGATATGAAAGAGGGTGCTAACTTCGCCTTTGGTTCATCGAACTTGCCGAATCAAGCTCAAAAAGAGATCGATGGCTTCCTCAGCGATCTCAAGGGCGATCCGTCAGGCGCCGGTAACACGGTTTTTGTTGTCGCCGGTCATACGGATAATGTTGGAACCGACGACATTAACTATGAACTCGGAAAGCGACGGGCGGATGCGGTTAGTCGTTATCTGATCACGCAGAAGAAAATGGATCCGCTCAAAGTTATGTCCGTTTCTTATGGAGAAAGCGCTCCGCTAACGGAAAACAACAATGCGCAAAACCGGGCCAAGAATCGTCGCGTTGAAATCCTGGTCTACCGTGAGGGTATTACTTCTGAAGCAACGATGCCTCAGGCGAATTCGCCGGCACCGCAATCCGAGACACTAAGCAAAAGGCAGTAAGAACTATCTGTCCGCGTAAAAAAGGCGGGGTAGAGATACTCCGCCTTTTTTATTGCCCGCCAGCCAGCAGCTGTGGTCGATTACCGCTCAAGTTAAGAGGACGAGTTCCTTCCGCAAGTGCAAGATTACATATTTATTACAAAGCCGCCAAGCTCTTCGAAAACGTCCAGAAAGTCTCAACGTTCTCCCGGTATTAACGCCGCCTTAGTTGATTGCTTTGGTGTTGCGAAGTAATAACTCCGCCGGAACCGCACCGGGCGCGGCGGACACGATCAAGGACACTGCGTTCCTCAGGATTGGAGCCGCAGCCCAAGCCAAATCGTAATGAGCGCAAGAGATAAGATGAGCCAGTTTGCCCCACGTAGACGTCGCACGACCGAATCGAGCTCAGTTGGCGTGATGCTTTCGCAAAGCTCGCGACGTTTGACGAAACGGTGGCCGATGCCCATGGCTTGGTAGACGCTGAAGAAGACTAGCAGGAACGCGAACGAAAGCTTCATTGCCAGATTGTAGCCCAATTGCTTCAAAAACATCTCACGATAGATCGCTTTGAGATGGGTTAACTCGAATGCGCCGCTAAATAGCACGAGACCCAACGCGCCTACTTGTAAAGGATTATAGAACTTTAGACCCCGAGCGAGGAAATGGACCCTGTCCTCGTGTTCTTCAACGGAGGACAAAGAAGGCAAAAGCATAAACCCGAGACCGAGAATGGCGCCGAGGTAAGCAACTAAAGCGACAATGTGAAGCCATGAATTGAGCATCAGAGTTAAACCCGGCCGGAATCATCCCCAACCAAAACGCGAGCCCTTCTTGATCGGCTTCCCGGGCGCATCATAATTTTCCCCCAGCCCGGCTAACCGCTCGCGAATTTGTTCTAGCTGTCGCTGCTGATGTGATTCGAAGGCTTGCGCCTCTTTGGCGCGCTTTTCCATAAACTCCGCCAGCTCGGTTTCTCTACGGCTGACGTAGGCTTCCTGCTCCTTTTGCCACTTGTCATAAGAATCGGTTAGCAGTGTTCGAATGTGATAATTAAGATTGTCGCGCACGACCATCGATTTGTGGCATTGAGGGCAGAAGATGACATTGCCGATCATGAAGTTGCGCACGGGCTCTGTATGGGTTTGACCGCACTTAAAGCAGCGAAGCGGAATCTCCCACGCGTCAATCGGGGGTAAAGAAATGAAATTGTCAGCGGGTTCGGCGTACCCCGACGTCTGCGGTGCCGTCGCGGTGGTAAGCGGTGCTGCAGCGACACTTGAGTCGGCCGAAGCTGCCGCCTGCGCCGATTTCTGCGCAGTTGGAGCGGCTGATTTCCCTTCGCCTTTGCGGAAGCGGGATTCGAAGTTGTCGCCAATAGCGGTCTCAGGATGGAGCGCGCGAGCTCGTGCGATCAGCGCTTCTTCCGTTTCGATGTTATTCGGGTCGGTTACACAGCAATCAACTGGGCAGACCGCGGCGCAAGCCTCGAAATCATGGAAGCCGACGCATTCGGTGCAAAGCTGAGGATCGATGACAAAGATGGTTTCACCCTGCGAAATCGCGTTGTTGGGGCACTCCGGCTCGCAAGCGCCGCAGTTGATGCACTCATTAGTAATCATCGTAGCCATGACATCAATCCTCCTAGATGTAGCGGGTTTGAACTGGAGTGAAAATCAAAGGATCGTAAATTAAATCTGACGCGGTTGCAATCTTGCTCGCCGCACTAATCAGCTCTCCGACTCGCACTTTGCTTAGCGCATCGGGCGGTTAGGCTTGCCCGCTCCGGCTGAGGTCAATCAGTTCGATTTTATATCCATTGGGATCTTCGATGAACGCGATCTCCGTTCCGCCATGCTTCATCGGACCAGGTTCGCGAACAATTTTTGCGCCTTTTCTCCGTAGGTCATCGCAGGTTTTATAAATGTCTTCCACTCCCAACGCCAGATGTCCGAAGGCATTACCGAGGTCATACTGATGAGTCTCCCAGTTGTATGTCAATTCGACGACCGTGTTTTGTGCCTCATCACCGAATCCCACGAAAGCGAGGGTGAACTTGCCGGCCGGGTAATCTCTTCGTCGAATCAGCTTCATACCTAAGACATCACAGTAGAATCTCAGGGAGTCATCTAAATTATTAACTCGAATCATCGTGTGGAGAAATCTCATGAGCGCCTCCAAGAGCCGCTATGGGCTCAGGCTGAAGATATCAATATGAAATCGAGGCATCAATCGTTTGGAGAGCCGAACGCGCGGTCCCCCGTTGCGTTCCGCTTGGAAGCGCTGGAGCGGTGAGCTATAGTCAAAACATGAGCAAGCGAAAGTCTTTCAATTTACGAGCGTTGGGTGTCGTTGCAGTCTTTTGGTCTGTCACTACTCTGGCGGGCCTTGCTTTTGCCGCTGATGGCGCCAAGAAAATACGCCTTGCCTATGCCGGATGGGAATTGGGGACTGCCGTTGCTTATGTCGGGGTGGATGCCGGGCTCTTCAAAAAATATGATATCGAGGTCGAGGAGGTTCCAATCAGGGACAACATGTCTGCCGGAATACAGGCGCTTCTGGGGGTTGACCTTCTGATAGGCTCCGGCAGTCCATTGGCGATTCTTCAACCGATGGCTAACGGCGCCGATATTACTGTAATTGGCTCCCACGTGAGACTGGACCACTATGGGATGGGAGTCGCGTCCTCCATCGGTTCGGTTAAGGATTTAAAGGGTAAGAAGGTTGCTGTTTCTGCGCTGGGTTCGAGATCGGACCTGATTGCACGGGTCATTCTTAGGCGCGCCGGGCTGGACCCGGTTAGAGATGTTGAAATCGTCGCCGCCGGGCTCGCGCCTGCGCGAGCTTTGGCAATTTCCAAGAACCTTGTGCAAGGCGCGCCGTTGAGCGAAGAACTTGCCGCAGAAGCGAAAAAGTTAGGCATCAAGACCCTTGAAGTAAAGGCGGTGCCTGTGGTGACAGATTTGCTGGTAACGACCCGCTCCTTCATCAAAAAAGACGAGGAAACGATCCGGCGCTTTATGAAAGGCTATGCCGCGGCGATTAATCACTTGGTGACCCGTCGTGAGGAGAGCCTGGCAATCATCAAGAAGTATTTTCCAGATACTCAGGCGGGATCTGTTCAGGCGATGTACGATAGTTTCTCTTCCCAGCTTCGGCCGCTCCCGGAGCTTAATTCCGAGTCGCTTCAAGCGCTGGTTGATGTCGGCGCCGTTGTCGATAAGCGCACTGGATCAATAAAGCCGAACGACGTCATCGAACCGCGCTTCCTTGAGGAGCTCAAAAATAGCAAATTTTTGAAAGATCTGTACGTCGAGAAAGTCAGTCTTTAACCTAGATCGCCCTCCCTGAGGTCTTCTTTAGTCGGTATCCCTCCCTGTAGCTGGACCTTTAATCTAGGTTCTGTTATTCAGCAGAAAAATTGATGATGGAGGAAACGATGAGACTGCAGAATCAAGTCGCGGTGGTTACCGGTGCAGGGCGCAATATCGGTGAAGACGTCTCTAAGCTTTTTGCTCATGAAGGCGCCAAGGTGGCGGTAGTCGATCTCGATCAGGGAAGAGGCAGCCGTGTGGCTAGTGAAATCAACGCGACCAAGCCAGGGTCGGCTATCTCGGTCGTATGCGATGTCGCATCGGCTGATTCGGTAGATCAAATGGTTCAGACGGTAGTGAAGCAATTTGGCGCTATCGACATCTTGGTCAACAACGCCGCTTGGACCGATCACAAGACCTTGTTCGATATTACCGAAGAAGAGTGGGACCGTGTCATGAACGTGTGCCTCAGGAGCGTGTGGTACTGTACGCGATCGGCTGCGAAGGTGATGATCGATCACAAGCGCAAAGGCAAGATCATCAACATCGCTTCGACCTCAGGCCATTGGGGGCGTAAGGAAGCGACGGCCTACACCACCGCCAAAGCGGGTGTGCTTAATCTCACCCGATCGATCGCGGTGCAATTGGCGCCGGAAGGCATTCGCGTAAATTCGGTATCGCCGAATCGAATCGGCTCGCCTGTTGGTCAGGAAGAAGTTCCGGAAAATCGCTTCGTCAAAAACTTGGCTGGCCGGCGCGGAGTTCCGATGGATATTGCCAAAGCCGTCGTCTTTCTTGCCTCAGATGAGTCCGAGTTCATCTACGCCATCGACCTGCCTGTGGACGGCGGCGCGCTGGCAATTCGCGATTAGCTTTGTCGCTGTCGCGCCATCGGTTTGCCCGAAGCCTAGAAAACGTCGACGGTTCGAGAAGAACCAAAGAGCAGTCATCACTGACATTCGATCAGGCGTTTATCGGCAAGTGATGCATTCAAGAAGCCGGTATCGGGACGGCGGGATTATCTAAAGTGACAACTTTTCCCAATCCGAGCTCGATGCATCCTGGGCGATTGCCAGGCCGCCATCGGAACCCGCGAAAACCGGATCCTTAACAACCGTGGCGTGGCCGCCACCGAGCTCGGCCAGCGCGTTCTCAATTGCCTGGCTCAGTCCAACGATGAGCGAGGTGCCGCCGGCGAGAATAACGTTATTGCGAACCTTCGCTTGGTATTCGGGCTCGACTCTGGTGAGCAGGTCCAACATGGTTTCACAAACGGGCGCTAAGATGCTTTCGCAGGCGGCGCGCATCTCCGCGGTGATATCTAAATCGGTGGCCTTCCCCTTGACGGGAACAGAAACTAAAACCGGTTGTTTCGCCTCACCGACAAAGCTCCATTTCTCCTTCCATTCACGAATCATATGAATCGAAGTTTGCGCTTCGGGATGGTGCTCGCGCACTAATTTCAGCAGTTGTTCGTCAATCGAGTCGCCGGCATTGGGTAAGGTTCTTTGGTCTTCCTCGGTCGGATAACGTCCTTGCATCACGCAAAAGTCAGCCGTTCCCGCGCCGATATCGATAATAAGGGCGTGCAGTAAAGCTTCCAATCCGTAAGCTACAGCGAAGGGTTCGGACACCAACATGACGCTGTCGGCCACCCCCTCCATGGCGCTGCGCAAGCGCTGTTTGCTATTCCTGAAAGCCTCCGCCGGCACGCCGACCACCGCGCGAACCTTTGAACGTGTCTTATTTTTCTGTTTCAAACCGGTCTGCGTGATCAAATGCCGGAGGATCTCCTGGACGGCTTCTTCGTCTTTTTTTGATCCATCCTTGATTAAGCCGCGCTCCATGGGACGGCGAAGATCCAGCATCGAACGGCTATCTAATGCTTCACGACCGACAAGAATCGGTTTTTGGATCAGCTTGCGCGCGACCATATCGACCGGCCAACCGACATAACTGTCGATTACGTGGCGCTCGCCATTAGATGCCGAAATGGAGCTTCGCGAGGTGCCGAGGTCGATTCCGACGCAAAGTGTATCATTTGTTTCTTCCATTGACGTTTAGCTACCTTTCTCAGCTGACCTATTAAGATTGTTCGCATAGCTGCCAATTCCTCTGGATACCGCCAGCGCGATTTTTTCCCGGTAATCGGGGTCTATCAACAGCTCTACTTCTTCTTCATTTGACAGGGTTGAAACTTCGAGGAGTATAGCCGGCATCTCCGTGCCGACGAGAACTAAAAACGGCGCCGTTCTAACACCCCGATTGTCCAGCGTCGGATTCACTGCTTTGAGGGCTTGGTACAATTCTGCATGGATGTTCTTGGCCAGATTGCGAGATTCATCGCGTCGCGTATCGATATAGATTTTTTCCAACACCCGTCGGTACTCCGATAATGAATAACCGGATTCCTGGTTTTCCATGCTCGCCAATTTAATCGTTGCCGGGTCGTCACTAGGCCCGACGAAGTAGGTTTCCAACGGACGAATCTCGCGCGGTTCGGTCCAGTTGATATGGATTGAAATAAAAAGATCCGCTCGGTTCGAGTTAGCGAACGCGACTCTTTTCTCCAGCGTCATAGTTCGGTCATCTTGCCGTGTCATCAAGACTTCGAATGGCGCCTTGTCAAGGAGGCGGTGCACACGGAGCGCAATGTCCAAGGTGATGTCCTTCTCGGAAACACCGGATTCGGATATCGCCCCCGGCTGCTTGCCGCCGTGACCGGCATCGATGACGATTCTGTTGATGCCCAGCGGAATAACCGCGCGATCGAGCGGATGCGGCGTGAGTGCCGGTGTTTGAACTTCCGGCGCAGCGAATTGCGCCATCGCTTGAGCCTGTTTGATGTCCGCTGTGGAATCCTGCGGTGTAGCCGCGGGCCTGGTCGAGATGACCGGCGAAGCCTGCCAGAGAATTGCGAGAACGGCTAGTAAAAACGGACTCCATATCCAGGGTCCTTCGATTTTTCGATGCCGGCTCCGAGTATGGGTTCGGATTCCGCGCAGCAGGTCAACGTTGTCTTGGACTGCGCCCCTGAGGAGGCGGAGTTTGTCCTGCTCTATGCTGGCCATTCGAC